>JALOMS010000210.1 GCA_025455345.1 Thermoflexibacter sp.
CGAAGTAGGAATGTCAGAAGAAAGACTTACGCTGATAGACAAGACTTTGCAAGAATACATCAGTAAAAAGTGGACGCACGGAGCGGTAGGTATTGTTGCCCGCAAAGGAAAAATCGTTTATCACAAGAGCTTTGGCACAAGTGGCATCGGCAATGACCAAGTGATGAAAAAAGATGATTTGTTTCGCATTATGTCCATGACCAAGCCGATTACTTCGATAGCCCTGATGATGCTCTATGAAGAAGGCAAGTTCCTGTTAGATGACCCTCTTTCCAAATACATTCCTGAGTTCAAAAACCCCACTGTGCTTAAAACTTTCAATGAACAGGATAGCTCCTATACGACCGAACCTGCCAAAAGCGAAATCACCATTCGACAAATCCTCTCACATACGGCGGGCATAGCTTATGGGTTTACAGATGCAAAAAAATGGGGAGCTATTTTTGCAAAAGCGCGTGTTCCTGATTTTGCAAGTGCTTATCCTATTACCATTGGAGACCGCATGAAAATCTTGGCAAAATTGCCTTTGGTACACCACCCCAACGAGGCGTGGACGTATGGACTGAATACTGATGTTTGTGGCTATTTGGTCGAGGTACTGTCGGGCATGACACTTTCTGATTTTTGTGAGAAACGCATATTCCAGCCTTTGGGAATGAACCAAACACACTATTTTTGGGACGAAACGGCTGCAAGTCGCTTGGTAAATGTTTATGTGGAAAAAGAAGGAGTAGTAGAAAAAGAAACCAATCCTAATTTGGTCAAAATGGTTGAGTATCCCATCAAAGGAGCAAAAAAATATTTTTCTGGGGGAAGTGGATTGACTTGTACCGCAATGGATTACTTAAAATTTTGCCAATTTATCCTCAATGGTGGTACCTATAATGGCAAAAGGCTTTTGAGCAGAAAAACCATAGAACTTATGGCTAAAAATCAGATTGGAGATTTCAACGTAGGAGATAGCAAGTTTGGGTTGGGTTTTGCGATAGGCACAGAAAAATCTGCGACCAAGAAATTAGGCTCTGTGGGGAGATTAGGCTGGGGCGGGGCATTAAGTACACATTTTTGGATAGACCCCAGGAGGGAGTCATCGGGGTATTGATGATGCAAATTTTTGCCTCCACACACAATGGAGAAATTTACGATAAGTTTGAAAATGCTGTTTATCAAGCTATTATAGACTGATTCTTCGTCTTTCCCAGACAAAATCTCAAACATCACTTGTAAAATATTTTAGCCTAACAATCTGTTGATAATCAATAGATTGTTAGGTTTTTTTATTATTCTCAAAAAATTTCTTCCTCAAAGCTGTGACCTTTGCAGAAGCCCCTCGTCTAAATGTTGAAAGTTTAAAAGTGATACAAATCAAAGCAACAATTACAGCTATCAACCTAAAAAAAAATCAAAATTAAATGTGACCTTTAGTAAAAACCTCGTCTAAATGTCAAAAGCAAGAAAAACAAGAGGGTTTTTGAAAGAGCAAAAAAAAAATCAAAAATTTTAGAAAAAACTAAGTGACCTTTTAAAAACTCTCTCGTCTAAATGTCAAAAGCAAAGTTAAAGCGAAAATAATTCACTAACTAACTTACCCCTTTGCAAAAAGAACTGAACTGAAAATTGAACTGAACTGAACTGAACTGAAAAAAATGTTTCACGACTTAAAAATTTTAAAGCAATGAGAAAGTTAGAATTTAATGACACAGAATTGATTAATCTCTACAAAAATGGCAATGAAGGAGCGTTTGCAACTTTAGTTCAACGCTACAAAACACGCCTTTTGGCATCTATCCAAAGTATAGTCAAAGATAGAGAAGAAGCAGAGGACTTATTACAAGAAGCACTTATCAAAGCCGTAGATACTATCAAAGCAGGTAAGTACAATGAAGAAGGCAAATTTTTACCTTGGCTTACACGTATCGGACATAACTTAGCAATAGACCATTTCAGAAAGCAAAAGAGATTTACCAAAGTAAGAGTAGATGATAAAGTGAAGTTAGGCAATCTCATTAACCTCGCTGAAGACTCTGCCGAATCTTCTAAAATCAGAAAAGAGACTCATTCTCAGCTAAAAACAATGATATATGACCTTCCTCAATCTCAAAAGCAAGTATTGATGATGCGCCACTTTATGCACATGAGTTTCCAAGAGATTGCAGACTCCACAGGTGTAAGTATCAATACCGCTTTAGGAAGAATGAGATACGCATTGATTAGCCTCCGCAAGCGCATTAATGAAAATGAATTTACTACCGAACAGATGCGTATGGCAAGCTAAACTAAGAGCAAATAATACTCTTAGTTTAGTCCAAATAAAGGATATGAATCAAACTATTATCAAAATATACTGAAATCAACATTTACATTATTGAAACAAACATACTAAACAATATTACTCCTATGGCAACTATTTTTCCTTTCTTGTTAATCACCGTACTTGGGTCTATCATTGTATCAGTAGTCGTTAAAATGATGCAAAGTATGAATGTAGTAGATTAAAACCCTACTATCAATTGACCTTGTACATCATAATTGTAGGCTCGAAGTATTCTTCCGCTTCTTCTGCTGGGATTTCTTCTCCATTATGAAGCGCATTGATAAAAACTAACTGAATTTCATTAGGATATTCTTCTTCAAGCATAATTACATAGTTAAGCTCAAGTTCCGAACCATCTTCTTCTTTGATGAAGAAAGTAGCTATATTATACTCTTTTCTCTCGTATGTTTCACGAGTTACAGACCATTTACCTTGTTCCTTGATATTTTGTTCTTGGTAATGGTCTGTAAAAGAGCCATTTTTGTTAAAAGTAGAAATGACAAGCTCTCCTGTGGCATTGTCTTCCCACTCCCAATTACCGACAAGTAGCTGGGCATAATTAATTTTAGCTACATCATTGAAGTTTTGAGCATTTGTGCTTTCGTCTTTGAAGAACAAATCTATTTCATCATTTTCATCAAAAGCAAAAAAGTAATTATTTCCATTTTCTAATTCATAATAGAACTCTTGACTCTTGACTTTAAAACCTACTACTGCAAATGCTTGTGGGATTTTGACCGTTTTGTCTGCGCCTATGCTCATCTGTTTTACTTTTGCTTCTGTCCATGTAGCATTTGCAAGATTATTATCAAGATAAAAATTGATAGTTTGTCCTGTATAGTTATCTATACTGATATTTCCCGAAGGAATGTTATTTTGATTGGTATTCCCACCTGTATTATTTGTATTATTGTTGTTGTTATTATTAGCTATTGTATTGGATTTGGCTTTAGGCATGGAAAAAGCCTTTGCGGTTTGATTTTTTATTCCTTCTTTGGCAAGGTCAGCGCGCTGGTCTGCGGGCATTCGCATAAACATCTGTGAGGTCTTATCTTTTGCATTGCCAAAAATTGTTTGCCAATTATTTACAGGTTTTTTGATAAGTCCTTCTTTGACAAAATAATAGGTGAAAAATCCACCAAAATTATCATTAGACCAAGCATACTCTCCTTCGGTAGATGCGGAGAGGTGCATCAATCCTTGATGATTCAGAAATAAGTCTTTGTAAATCGCATCAAATGCGCCTGCTTCTATCTGTTGGTTATTGCGAGCAAGACTGCGCGTAGCCGACAAGCCATCTACATCATTAGAACAGGCATCTGTAATGATAATCTTCAGACGGGCAGATTTGGGATTTATCATACCCTCTATCTCTGTGCGAGATAGGTCTTTCTCATCAGCCGTAACTAAAAAAGTACGCCCATTTTGCATACCTCCATGCCCACTGAAATAAAACAAAATTACATCATCGCTTCCTGCTTGCAAAGACCTCATAGTCGTTCGGATATTTTCTAAAGTTGCTTTGCGTCCTTGCAAAATAGTCTTTTCTACCTTCATAATATTTCTCTTTTCTAATATATTGAGCAATTGGGACATCGTACCCATATCTACTCGAACACTTTGGGCAATTTTGTTATTTTCTGGGCTTTCATAATTATCGCAGATAACCAAAATAGCTTTTAAGGTAGCTACCTTAGGGTGTTTTTTGATAAGTCTTGTCAATTGGATATCTGTTTCAAAATGTGCATGATAAGCTAATAAATCATGACTGCTTTCTTGTCCAAAAATATTTGTAACAAGCCATGCTATAGTTACAAATAAGCAAAAAAGGTGTTTCATAAAATAGTCTATTTTTTGTTTTGTGATTCTTAAAAATGCTACTAATTTAACATTTATCACATTCAAATAATCAAAATCTGTTAATTATTTATTACTTACCGCCCAATGATGTATTAATAATTAATTAAATTAACTATTTTTTTGTCTTTGGAAATCAATTTTATAACTTAGACAAAAAATATATCTTCTGCCAATAAAAAGCAAAAACTAATCGGACAAATGGCTTATTATCAATATGATATAATCAAATAATAAATTCATAAAATTAAACATCTAACCAAATTAGTATTATGGAATTGAAACTATTTTCGCAACACACTGGTATCTGGGAAGGTACTTACACAAGGCTTAATGAAAAAGGAGAGGTCATAGACAAGCATAATAGCCGTTTAACACTCAAATTAGAAGGGGATAAATGGTCTCAAAAAAATGAGTATATGTGGGACAATGGGAAGAAAGAAGTACATGATTTTGGCATTTCCCAATTTAACAAAGATGGTATCCTTGTTTTTGATAATCAGCGTATTAAAGGAGAAGCATGGGAGGCTGACCAAGTAATCGTGCTTCATTGGATTTATAATGATACTCCTGGGAGTCATTTGTACGAAATTATTACACTACTTGGCGATGGGCATCGTATGCGTACATGGCAACATAGCCTTAATGGGAAGTTTACAGGGCTGACTATGATAGAAGAACGCAGAGTGAGTATGTAAATTAAGGCGGCGTTGTAGCATTTTCTTTAGAGTATATAAGTCATTGATAATAAAGAAAATACTGTCAGGTTTTATAAAATCTGACAGTATTAGCTAAGTTGGTTACTTGGGTTCTATGCTTTCTTTGGGCATGGCAAAGTTAAGCACTACTTTTTTTCCTGTGAGTTGTTCCAACATTGGTTTTAATATAAGTTGAGCATTCTTTTTGGTTTCTTCCAAAATTCCATTTTCCATTGCTGTTTTTTGTATTTGGCTTTCCGCTTTTTTGAATGCTTCCTCTACAATCTTAGTTTCGCCTGTAATTCGTGTAAATTTGGTGTCATACACTTTAGATTTTTGATGATCTACTTTGAATACGCAAAGTTCGGGCTGAGGAACAGTAAGCATTACGGTGCTATCTGTTGCTACCAAATCTCCTTGTTTGACTTTGGCTAAATCTATACAACCTATTGCCTCGCCCGCTACGATAAGCATGGCTTTGGCATCAGGAATAAAGCGAGAACCACTTGGTTTGATGTATTCGACTGCGTCAGAGATTTGATAGCGAACTAATTGCATTTTGCCCATTGCCTCTACTTTCTCGACCACACTTGCAAAATTGACCTCTGGAGGCGGGGGCGTACTATTCCTACCTATGGCAAAATAGTACAATGCTCCACCCAATATGATGATGAGTACCCATGGAATAATTTTTAACATAGTATTGGATAGTTTTTTGATTATGTATTGAAATATAGTTTTGAACTAATAAAGTTAAAAAAAATATTAATCAACTAATTGTAACTCATCAAATTTTTCTAAGGTATCAGGATTAAAGACTTCCATAAAAATCTTTTTACCTTCTACATGGAAAAATACTACGGCATTTTGCGTAGAAAATCCACTTACAAAGGGAGTCCAAGGCGTTTGTTCTTGTGCATAATAAGGTGCGCCAGCCGCTCCGTTATTGATTTGCCAAATCGTTCTGCTTAATTTTACTTTTTGATGTGGATAGTTTTCTGGGTGAATAATAGTTTCTGGCGTGAGCTTAGTTTTGGCGTAGTTGTGTTCGTCTCCTGTGAGTATCGCACGTACCTTTGTACTTTGATTGACCAATAAGTCCAACATCTCATCTCTTCGCTCAATAATGCCTTTGTCGGCGCATCCTTCTGCAAAACAAGGTCTTGGATTATTGTCCCCACCGTACCACATATCATCTCTGACGTGTCCACCATTAGGAAAAAAGGGCGTATGTTCGGTAACAAAAATATGGTCAATATTTCCATCTTTTTCTAAAGTTGCTAAAGTATTTTTGAGCCAAGCTACTTGATTGTCCATGATGTAAGCGTGTATATTTCCACCAATCTCACCAACTTTGGTACGAGAAGGCGCAAACCAATAATTAGAATTTAAGACAATAACTGCTACATTGTCATATACATAATAAAAGACATTTTCTTTGTAAGAAGGAAAATCTATGCCTTTTTTGTTTTTGTCATATTTGCTTCCATCTTCGCTTTCCAATCCGTTGAGAGGATTGACAAAATGTTTGGCAAATATAGCCTCTGCGGATTCGGTTTCATACGGGAAACGGTCTATGGAATAGACATTTTTCTCAAAACGATAATTCAATGCTTCGTGATTGCCCATAGCGGCATAAATAGGCATATAATGCCAAAATATTTCTACGGAGCGTTTCCAATTAGCATACTGCAACTCGGTTTCTCCTTTGTCTATCAGATAGCCGTCTATGAGGTCGCCCGTAAATTGAAAAAAAGCGGCATTTTTACTGTGAGCCAGTGCTGTTATTTTTTTCATAATATAATAATTAGCTCCATACATATTGCGCTCGCCGCCGCCTTGACCTGCTCTGGAGTCGCTCGCATAAGCAAAAGAAAACTTGGTTCTTGCTCCACCTTGAGGCGCAGTCCTGAAGGCATAAATCTGCTGGTTATCAGTAGGATAATTCACCTTGTAGGTGTATCGTTTGTTAGGCTCTAAGCCTGTAACTAAAATCTCATGTTGCGTACTTGCTTGAGTATCCGAAAAATTTTTGCCATCTATCTCTATGCTTACAATGGCGGGGAGGTTGGTAGTCAGGGATATAGTAGCTCCTTCGGAAGTGAGGCGATTGATAAAAGGTCCTTCGGTAATAGTAGTAGCGATTGCAAATGTATTATTGGTGTAAATAAAACTTATTTTCCCATCATATATCATTGCTCCTTTGTCGTTTACTACGCGATAACCCAGCGTACCTTTCCCAGATTTTACCCAGCCTACCATGTCATACGTACCTTTCATTTGGGTAATATTAATTTCTGCTTTCCCATTTTCTATTTTTGCGGGACTCCTAAAATACACAGGCTGAGGGTGCTTAGAATCTCCATAAGGAATAAAGCCAAAATAAAGCGTTCCTTTGAAGTCAGGAATACCAAAGTCAAAGCTAATGCCTGTGGCTGTTCCTTGAGGTTTGCCGATTAGTCTTTCTAAAGTATGAATTGCAGGAGTAGTATCTGAATAGACGATTTCTCCATTTGCTTTTTTAAAAAACAATTTTCCTTGATTGTCATATTCCAAGTTCTTGTAACTTTTGGGAATAGATAAATTGTTTTGGGCAGTAGCAAAACTACAAACGAACAAAAAAATAAATAATGTAAAATTCTTCATAAGTTTACTAATAATTTGATTTAGTTTAGATTAAGCTCACATTGTACATGGGCTTATTGTGGTTAAAGTGTATTATCGTTCTACAAATACCTGAATTTATTGCAAGATAAGAGAATGTA
>JALOMS010000211.1 GCA_025455345.1 Thermoflexibacter sp.
AGACCAGCCTATGCGGTTTTTCTCATCTACAACATCAAATAAATATTTTTTGCGAGTACTAGATAGCACATCTACCAATTCTATCCCCTTGAAATAACAAAAGATAGCTTCCCAAACGTAATCTTCTACGCTATCAATAAATGGTACTGCCAAAGACGCTTGAATGCCTTTAATTAGCTTTTCTTGTTCCAATTTGCCCAATTCATAATGCTTTAATTTCATGTTCTATCAATCTAATCATTTCAATCATATCAATTTCCAAAACATCACATAATTTATAGATAGTTTTAAGGGTAGGGTTTTTGATTCCTCTTTCTAATTGGCTAATGTAAGTTCTATGTAAGCCCGCCTCAAAAGCAAGCTGTGCTTGTGAGATATTTTTTTGCTTACGTAGCTTCTTTAACACATTAGAAAAGGCTATATCCTGCTTGTCCATACCTGCAATATTAAAAAATAAACTTTTTTCATTTGAATACTATGGTATTCATTGTGTTTTAAAATTACTTCTTAGCAAATGCGTATAAACAAAAAAACTTCTCCTTTCCCAAAATTGAAGAAAGAGAAGTTTTTATGATAAACTATGAACCGTAAACCAAGCTAAGTCGTTTCCACTTTATACTCCCTAAACCTTTTGCGGCTTAGGCAAGGGGTATGTTTTTTAATTTCTTGCTTCAAAATTCATTGGAAAATCTGAAAATGAGAATCTGAAAATAGATAAAGCGTGAAAAATGAGGGGTGAGGTGAAGGGGAAGTTTATTATTTGGCTTTATTGGCGAATAATCTCGCCATCTTTCATTTCTACAATTCTATCAGATTTCTTAGCAAATTCATCATCGTGAGTTACGGCTATGATAGTCTGCTTATATACAGAAGTAAGCTCGCGAAAAATCTCAAATACTTTTTGTGTATTCGCTGAGTCGAGATTACCCGTTGGCTCGTCTCCCATAATTACCGCAGGGTCATTAATCAAAGCCCTTGCAATCGCAACGCGCTGTTGTTGCCCACCAGAAAGTTTATTTGCTTGTTTGTATGCTTGTTCTTGTACACCAAGCATGCTAAGTTTTTCATAGGCTTTTTCTTCTATTTCTTTGCGAGAAAACTTGCCCAATTTGAGGGCTGGAATCATCACATTTTGTAGGACAGTAAATTCAGGTAACAAATAATGAAATTGGAATACAAAGCCAATATGCTCATTCCTAAATCTTGCTAACTGATTTTGGGTCATACCTGTTAGTTTTTCGCCTGCAATTTCGAGCTGTCCTTCATAATCAGTATCCATCGTAGAGAGAATATAAAGCAAAGTAGATTTTCCACAGCCAGACTTGCCCATAAGTGTAAGAAATTCGCCTCTTTGAACTTCAAAGCTAATATTTTTCAGCACTTGGAAAGAGATAGGTTCATGGAAGTATTTGATTATACCATTTGCGCGTAAAATCATAAAAATTTGATAATCAAAATTTTGAATAAATACTATTTCTAATTTGTTTCTAAATTTAGGAAAATAAATCGTGAAAATGAAGCAGTAATTGTTTGTTAAGAAAAAAAATAAAACTAAAGAATGCTTTATTTTTTTTAAAATCAACAATTATCTTATTTTAGCGTATTCAATAAATAAGTTCTAACTACTACGATAATTATTTTTTATGATGAAAAAAATAGGATTTTTACTTTTTGCCTGCCTGATGTTTAGTATTTGCGCTTCTGCTCAAAGTATTGTAGGAAAGTGGAAAACAATAGATGACAATACGAACAAGGCGCGTTCTGTGGTAGAGATTTATGAGCAAGATGGGAAATATTTTGGAAGGATAATCAATGTTTTTTGGAATCCAGATGAATCTCCAGACAATGTATGTGAAAAATGTACTGATGATAGAAAAAACCAAAAAATAGTTGGTTTACAAATCATTAGGAATATGGAAAAGAAAGGTAGTGAGTATAAAAATGGGAAGATATTAGACCCTGAAAACGGTAAAGTCTATGATTGCAAAATTTGGATAGAAAATGGCGTATTAAAAGTCAGAGGTTATGTAGCTTTCTTTTTTCGTACCCAAACTTGGTATAAGTATGAATAAATGCTAAAATATGGACATCAAAGAAAATCTCAAACTCGTTGCAAAGGCAGGCTTTAATGTCATCAGAAGCATTTTAGTCGTAGTTGGGTTGGGCATTACTGCCAATTGGGTATTTGCTGTAATTTCATTTTTTGCTATCAAACCGCTTTCTGTACCTATTATCGGCATTTTGGTTCTATGTTTTATGGTAGGAATGCCTATTGGTTATTTTCTCATTGGAAAGACCTATGGTATTCGCAAGGGCTTAGCTTACTTGTTGAAAGAGAAGAAAATCGTTTTTTTTGAATACATTATTGATAAGATTTTAGCGTCTTCTAAGGAAAAAATACTTAGTTATCAAGCTCTTCAGAATACGCTTAACAATTCTCAAACATGGCTGAATCAATTACCCAAACCTGTTCGGCTATTAGCAAACTTTCTTCTTGCTAAGATTCCTTTCAATGAGGCTTTGTTGGAAGTAGCAAAAAATCAAAATATTTCAACAACAAATTTGGGTAATATCAGTGAAATATTGGCAAAGAAGTTAGACGAGAAAACAGAAATTAGTCTGATAGCCCCCGACTCCAAACCTTTGTGGATTTTAGCGTGTGTAAATATAATTCTTATGATATTGGTCTATGCCTTGTAAAAATATGATGCCAAGTCTATTCATATCACACACAAAAACAGTATGTTAGTATTATTTTTTCTATTTTTCAAGCATTAAATAATCATTTCTTCGCCTAAAGATAGGATTTTTAGATTCCCTTTGATTTTGCCTTCATGCTTGAGTTTGAGTAAGATGCGTTGTGGCTCCCCAAGAGGCTCATCTGCCAAATCATACGTTCCATAGTGCATAGGAATCAGTGTTTTAGTTTTGTTACCATGAGCGATTTCTACCATCTCATTGAATGCTTGTACAGCTTCGTGTGGACTTGTATGGCTTTCCTGCATCATGTAAGAAGGTTTGTATGCACCTACTCCCATGATACAAATATCTATCTTGGGAAAGAGCGATGAAATCTCTGCAAAATGTGTCCCGTACCCTGAATCCGCACCAAAAAAGATTGTTTTTTCTTGATGGCGAATGACAAAACTCCCCCAAAGTGTGCGATTGGTATCGTTCATACTTCGGCGAAACCAATGTCTGGCAGGAAGATAAAATATTTCTATGTCTTTGTTTTTCAGCACGTATTGTTGATACCAGCCCGCTTCTTGGCATTGCAAATTTGGAATCCATCGTTTTACAATTTTGCCTAATTGGAGAGAGGTAAGTAGTTCTGCCTTGTTCTTTTGATAAAGAAGCACCATACTTTTCTTATCTAAATGGTCAAAATGCCCATGTGAAAGCAAAATATAATCCAATCCTACAATCTTATGGGGGGCGATAGGTAGTCCTATCAAACGAGGCACTAAGGGCATTCCATAGAAAATAGGGTCGGTGAGTAGATGAATGCCTCCTATTCTGATAAAGAAAGTAGCATGACCTAACCATACAATCATATCTTCCTTTTTATTCAAAAAATCTTTATTATGAATTACTTGTAACTTCCAAGTGTCCAATTTTTTTTCCTTTTTCTGTGGATTAGTGGAGAGTTGCCATTTGAATAACTTGCGAAAATCAGGACGGAATGGATAATCTGGGTGAACAAAGCGACCTTTTACCAAAGGATTGCCTTTAAAGTTAGGATTGATTGTAGGCAATAGAGGATTGAGTACGTATTCCATGCGTTTTGAATTTTGATTTGAAGTTGTAAAATTACGTTTCTTTCGTGAATAATGACTTTTTAATAATATGTTTTCAAGTTTTTACATGGTCATTTGCTAAAACTTAACACTTTATTGATATTTAGTTCTACTTGGTGAAACTTTGGCTTATTAACTTGTGGCATTAAATAAAAACTATGTCCACTGAAACACCTGATTTCCTAAAAATAGCCCTCCATTTGATTAGTGGCGTGGTTGTTTTCTTATATGGCATACATCGTACAACCGAAAGCCTCAAAATTATTGCTGGAGATTCTACTAAAAGAGTCTTGCATAAATTTACTAAAAATACCATTTTAGGAACACTTACTGGAATTTCTACTACGGCGGTACTTGGCTCCTCTTCCGCACTTATCATATTGGTAATCACCTCCGTAGATGCCCAATTGCTCTCTTTTGCTCAGTCTTTGGCAGTGGTGATGGGGGCAAATATAGGCACTACACTTACTACACAAATCATTGCCTTCAAATTGACAGATTTTACCGCAGTGATATTATTGTTGGGTTTCCTGCTGATTCTACTGGGCAAGAGTGAACAACGTTTGCATTTGGGTACAGTAATTCTTGGTATTGGGCTGATTTTCTTTGGATTAGAGGCAATGGACGATTCTATGCGCCCCCTTCACCACTATCCACCTTTTATCGAGATAATGAAAAAATTAGATAGTGCTTGGGTGGGAGTTCTGATTGGGGGATTGATAACGGTATTAATTCAGGCTTCTTCGGCGACCGTGGCGATGGCAATTACTTTGGCGAGTCAGCAAATGATAAGCATGGAGGCAGGCATTGCAATTATGCTGGGCGCGGAAATAGGGACTTGCTCTGATACACTTTTAGCTACTATCAAAAGGTCGAGACAAGCATTATTAACTGGTATTTTCCACCTATGTTTTAATATCATCACTGTTATTTTAGGTCTTATCTTTTTTTCTTTCCTTGTACAGGCTGTCAATGCTATTTCTTCCGATGCCAATGTTGCCCATAAGATTGCCAATGCTCACTTGTTATTCAATGTGTTGGGTACCTTGTTGTTTCTTCCTTTTATCAATCTAATCGCTTCATGGCTTCATAAGCTACCGATACACGAAAAAGAAAAAGCATTAGTAGAAGTAGAAAATTAGAAAAGACTTACTCATTTTCCAATAAGTAAGCCTTTCTAATGCTTGGTTGAGAGCTTTATAAAAGTGTGAAAATAAAAGAATTTTTAATTACTTGAGTATCTTTCAGATAGGTTATATCTTCTTTAAAATCTTCTTGACCCGCTCCCATGCGTCTATCTTAGCTTGCTTGTTTTCTGCGCTACCTGTGGGGTCATCTCCACTACGCATGAATGCGTGTCCTGCTCCTTTGTATATCTCATACTCATATTTTTTCTTTGCCGCCTTCATAAGTTCTTCCGTTTTAGGAATCATGGCATTGATACGTTGGTCATTTTCAGCATAAAATCCATAAACAGGAGAATTGATACGAGCGATGTCTTCTGCTTTGTCAGGCGAACCCCCATAAAATACCATTGCGGCTTTGATATTGGGATTATTGGTTGCGCTACGGAAGCACTGTCCCCCACCCCAACAAAAACCCATAACCACCGTTTTCCCATTACAAGATGGGACTTTGGCAATATAGCCTTGTACGGCATTAAGGTCTTGAGTTACTTGCTCTGGCTTAAGCTGGGAAAGTGCTGTACGTGCAGAGTCTGAATTGGTAAAATCGCTGGTGCGTTTCTTGGTTTCGCTAAACCCTGATAGCAAATCTGGTGCGATTGCGATATAACCCTCTGCCGCAACTTGGTCAGCGAGACTTCTTACCCAATCAGTTAGTCCACGATTTTCATGGATAACAATCACCGCAAGCGTATTTTTTGATTTTTCGGGGTATGCCACAAAACAGTGGACAATTCTATCTCCATATTTGACTTCTACCCATTCATGGTGTCGAGGAGATTTTTCCAACTGGGCAATTGCAAAATCTTGCGCTTGGACAAATGTTAAGAAAAATGTAAAAAACGCAACGAGAACATATATTTTTTTCATACAAGTATATTTATTTGATTATCAATATGTAATGTTTGCTGGAAACCAATTAATTTAAAGGAAATGCGAGTAGCTGGCTCGCACTCCTAAGAAATTCCGCTTAATTCCCAGATTTTGGTTTTTCTTCTTGTTTTGGTTTTTCACCTTGCTTATTTTTTTGAGGTTGTTGTCCTTGTTGGGGTTTACCATTGCCTCCCCCTTGTTGTCCTTGACCTCTACCACCTTGACCACCTTGTTGCATTCCATCGCCGCCACCTTCGCCGCCACCTTCACCTTTCAAGTCATCATTATTGATTGATTTTCTGCGTTTTGGAGCGTCGAAAGTCATCTTACCTATGCGGTAGTTAAAGTTTATTTTAAAGCTAAGATTCTGATTGATATTGACACTTTGTTGGTTAATTACAGGAGAAACTAACTCACTGCGAATCGTAATTCCGTTGAAGTTAAAGAAGTTTTCCAATCCAAACCCAACGCTACCTTTCTTATTTTTGAAGTCTTTGTTAAGTGATAAGCTATACACCCCAAAACCACCTCTGATGCCTTGTAACTGTACTTCTCTACCTCTGTAAAAAGAGAACAACTGCAATGCCCAACCACTTGTCCCAAAGCTATAATTACCAAAAGCGCGGAAGTTATACACCCAACCTTGATTGCTTGCATTATAGAGTGGATTAGGTACATTATTCTTCAGCGTAGCATAGTAAATATCACCACCTGTACCAATATTCAGCTTGCCAAGATTGATGTTAAAATTCAAATTCAAACCATAAGAATTTTCCAAGCCAATATTTTGGAAAGTAGTCCTAATCGTATCTCTCCCTACAATATCCCTGACGCTTTGGATTGCATTATTGGTATTTCTGGCAAAAGCGGCAACACTGATAGATGTTCCCTTCACGTAAGTATTGTAACTCAACTCAAAATTATTGGTAAATTCTGGATTAAGCGCGGGATTTCCAATCGTAATATTCAGAGGATTAGCCGCTTGGATATTAGGGTTCAAGAATTGTAAGGAAGGTCTTTGGATACGTCTATTATAAGAAAATTTGACAATATCACCTTTTTTCAAACGTTTAGAAAGATTTAAACTTGGAACTAATACCCCAAAAGCAGGAATGTCTATCTTCTGTTCGTTTTGCAGATTTGCTTGTATAGCCGTGTATTCATAACGTGCGCCTGCTTTTACGCTAAAATTGGATTTGGTCGTATAAGTATAAGACAAATACGTTCCTGAAACATTCTGATTGTAATTCAAGGCGTTAGAGAGTTGAGCATTATTGTTTAAAACATACTCTCCTGTTGCGCCTTGGGCAAAAAAGTATTGGAAATTACTGGTAACTTGGCGCATGATTTGTTTCCCACCAAATTCTATCATTTGCATTTTTCCAATAGGTGCTTGGTAGTTTAGTTCTAAAGTAACTTCTTGGTTATAGCTATCGTTTAAGTTTTTCAAACGACTAAAAGTCTGTCTTGATGTAGGGTCTAATACACTGTTAGTGAAGTCATTAGTTCTATTATTTCTGCTAAACAAAGCCAATATACTAAATTCTTTTTGTGGCTTCTCGAAGGTACGAGTGTAAGTAAGACTTGCATCCACGTTATTGGACAAATCCTTGACATCTACATCTCTCAATCCTGTACTCAATAAGTTTATGCCTTGGAAAGAGCGAGCTAATAATCCATCTTGGAAATTTCTGTTATTTCTTACACCAAATTGAATAGATGCCGCTAAGGAATTGTATTTGTTAATATCATAGTCAAAACCCAAATTATAGCGTCCCGCGTGTCTGCACTTTGGATAGTAGTTCGTTGCTCGCCTGTAATACTGGAAGTTGCCTGTGTATTTTCAAAATTTCCTACTACATTGTACTCCGAACGCCCAAATCCCCCCAAAGTAAAGCCTACTTTTCCTGTGCGAAGCGAGCCATTCAAGCCAAGCATAGAACCACGATAGCCCGCACTTGAGTTAATCCCCAAGGTTAAGCCTTTCATCGTTGTCTTTTTTGTAATGATATTGATGATACCCGCAGAACCTTCTGCGTCATATCTTGCGGAAGGAGAAGTAATTACTTCCACGGATTTGATTTGGTCGGCGGGAATCTGTCTGAGCGCATCTGCCACACTGCTCGCCATGATGCTCGAAGGTTTGTTATTAATTAATACCCTGATATTTTGATTTCCTCTCAAAGAAACATTCCCGTCTAAATCTACGGTTAGCATAGGCACCCTACGCAAGACATCAGTAGCATCGCCACCCTGAGAAGTCTTATCTTGGTCTGCATTGTAAACTGTTCTATCTACTTTTTCTTCTATCAAGTCTTTTTTGCCCTCGATGGTTACTTCTTTTAGCTCAGTAACAGCAGGAAAGATAAAGATTTTGCCTAAATTGATGTTGCTATTTTTGTCGGTAATGCTTACTGTCTTGTTCAAGGTCTTGAAGCCAATGAAGCTAATCGCAACATTGTACTCCCCTAAAGGTATTTTGGTAATGGAAAATTCTCCTTTATCATCTGCAACTGCCCCACTGATAGGCTTTTGCGAATTTCCCAAAGTCAAGGTAACTGTGGCAAAAGAAACAGGCTTCATGTCTGTCGAGTCAAGGACTACACCAGAAATCTTCCCCTTTCCTGTTGGAGCTTGGGCTGTTGCAAACTGCAAGCCCGCTAATAAAACAATTAGAACGGACAACAATGATTTGTAAATCTGAAGAATGAAAACGCGCATGATTTTAACTTTTAAAAATAAAAAAATGTTGAAAGTAAAATTTTAAACAAATATTAAAGATTAAATGAATTGTGAATTAGCTCGTTATTGGTTTGATAAAATACTATTCTATTGTGAAAAGTAGTGTTCGTGTTTAATCGTTGCTACGTTTATTCTAACACAAAGGAAGTAGAAAGGTTTGAATTTATCTTTGAGAATAGACAAATAGGCTTATATAATCGGCAAATCGGGAAGTTTTCTTTAAAGTATTAAATTTTTAGAAAGTTTGATACTTTTTCCAAGCGTGTAATAATAAATAACGGTTTTCTCAAAATTTTGTCTTTTATCAATAGATTTTTCAGAAATACAATTTTCTTAAAAAAAGACAATGAAAGCAAAGCCATTTTAGCAAAAAAAGCATATTTCATAAGAAAAATACAAATAATAAGGAATGTTATTCTTGATTAGGATTAATCAGAAAAACATTCCTTATATTCAGTGCGTATAAAACGCAAATAAAAGTCAATCTATTTATGCTAATGCTTCGTCAAGAGAGGGCAAATGTCCTACTCTTTGTAAGAAATCTACGTGAGCCTTTAAGGCATCGGAAAATTTGTAATGCACCATGTAGGGAACATCAAACTCTCTCGCCGTAGCCTCGACTATAGGTGCAATATTAGGATAGTGAACATGGCAAATCGTAGGGAAAAGGTGATGCTCTATCTGATAATTCAACCCACCGACATACCAAGAAATTAGTTTGTTGTCTGGTGAGAAGTTAGCAGTTGTTTCTAATTGATGAATCGCCCAATCGTTTTCTATGACACCTTGTTCATTGGGTAGCGGGTGCGCTGTGCCTTCTATGCTATGCGCTAACTGAAAGACTACCGTCAAGATGATACCTGCCACAAAGTGCATCAGCAAAAAGCCAAGCACAGACTGGGCAAGGGGAATGTCAAAAAATAAAGTAGGAACGCCAAGGATAACAAAGAAATAAAGCGTTTTGTCCACTATCAAATTTAGCAAAAAAAGGCGATTTTCTTTGGGTGTATTTTTATTTACGCCATTGCGGGTAAATTTGAAATACTGAACAATGTCTTTCGCCAATACCCAATACAAGGTCAATATGCCGTAAAAAAAGAAGGCATAGACGAATTGGAACTGATGATACGGTTTTACAGGTGTATGAGGCGAAAACTTCAAGACCAACTTGTCTTCTATGTCATCGTCCATGTGTGTAATATTGGTGTAAGTATGATGCAGTACATTGTGTTGGAGTTTCCAATTAAGCACTGCTCCTCCTACTAAGTTCAGCGTGTGTCCCATGATGCGATTGACGAGCGGATTAGCTGAGTAGGCTCCGTGATTGGCATCGTGCATTACGCCCATGCCTATGCCCGCAACGCCCACGCCCATTACCGTCCAAAGAAGTAAAGCTATCGGGAAAGAAGGTGTAAAATACAACAATCCAATAAATGGCAATACATATATTCCTATCAATGCGATAGATTTCACGAACATCGCTGTATTGGCATGTTTGGAGAGGTTGTTTTCTTTAAAATAGTTATCAATGCGTCTTTTGAGGGTAGCGTGAAACGCGCTTTTGTCATTGTTTTTGGTGAATCTAATTTGTCCTTTTGCTGTCATATTAATGATTTTATTAGGGTTTGTCAAAGTTTAAAAATGGAACAGAGGCGAAAGGTAAGAGTATTTTGGGCAAAAGTAGCATGACTTAACATTTTTTATTTTTTATTT
>JALOMS010000212.1 GCA_025455345.1 Thermoflexibacter sp.
GTGGCATCGGCATGGTGGTGGGCATTGCGGCAAGCGTCACCAGCATTTCGCTGGGCCTGCTGTCTGGCGCGCAATTCCTGAAGGAAGGCGTGTTTCATAACAACGACGTGATCAATCAAAAAATTGACTAAAAACGGAGGTGTATAAACTACCCCTTTTTGTTTGGGCAAAAAGTTCTCATAAACTGAACTAATTAGTTCTACTGGGAGGTGATTAAAATTATATTGTTTCCAAATAAATTTTTGTTTTTTAGCAATATCTAAATCTGCTCTTAAAAATTCAGCTAATAAACTCAGATTTGCCTTTTCAATATTCTCTTTTTCATTATCAAGAATAGTGAATATTTGCCCATTAAATTCTTCGGATAAACGAGTAAGGACAGTAAAAAACTTACTGTTTCCTTCTGATAAGGAATTCTCTAAATATTCAATTTGCAGGTCTTTGTAAATATCTCTTAAAGTATGTTTTTTATTATCATCATCTTTTCCTTCCAAAAACTTGATAAGCAAACATATAATGATTAGCTTATCTATTGTTTGTGGTTTTAAAATGCTTTTATCATGTAAAAATTTGCGAGTTTCTAATAAATAATCTAAAAGTTTGCGGAAAGGAGTATTTGCTTCTTTAAGTTGATTATTGTAAAACTTTTTGACATCGGTATTATCAAAATCTCCTTGCTCCCAAAACATTCCTTTGCCAAAAATATGAGCAGAAAAGCGTTGGTCATTAAACTTTTCAAGTGCATCACTCCAAAGTTTGAGGTTTTCAATGTCTAAAACATTGTTTTTTACTTCTGCGGGGCGGCGTGCGTTAATAATGTCTATTTGGCTTTTCCCTACAATCATATAAACTTCTACATTACCTGCACTCCAAATTTTTGCGTGTAATTCAGTTGCTTTTTTCTTATCTGTAAAAAGTTCTTCATCATCAAAAATATAAACGGAAGGTTTGGAGTTAATGTGCTTATCTTCTTTGTCAAAAAATCGTTGGAATAATACAGCAGTTGCATCTATTTTCTTTGCTACTTCTTCAATATGCAAGCGTTCTGCAATGTGTATCTTTTCTGATGTGTCGCAAAGCACCAGCCCATTTTCAGAGGTATAATCTATTATTTTTTCGAGTATATTTATGTTGGTTATAGTAGTTCCCATGTTAGTTTCTTAAACAAGTAATTAGTTTACTTTTCTGTGAATCCAAATCACTCGCCACAGTTCCCTAACATCTTCTTTTTGGATTATTTTATCAGTATATTTTTGATTTATAGAGCGCAAGATTAAATTGTTTTTATCAGTTTCAACACATTTACAAACTAAGCCTTCATACGTACAAATCACATATATCGCCTTTTCATTAATTTCATTTAGGTTACTTAGCTTTTCTCCTAATACATAATCTCCTGCTTGAATCATATCTTCCATGCTATCCCCACTAATCTCAAAAGAGCGATAGCGGTTCCCATCTTTGTAATCCATGAAATCGACAATAGGCAATTGATAATGCCTTTCTGTACTAAAATCTGACAAATACCCTGCATATACTTTTTCAGGAATGAGAATAACGGGTCTATTCTCTCTTTTTAAAAATTCTTCTGTACTGATAAAATTTTCTATTGAAGCATGATTTCTTGTTCTTAAAGGGACTCTTGAATAGACCATATCCCCCTTGCCAGTAAGCAACCAATGTAAATCTATTCCTTGTATTTTATTGAAAATAATTGAATAATTAAATTTTTTTCTTTTTATCCAGTTAGAAATTGCACTTGCTTCTAATCCCAATTTAGCAGCAAGTTCTGCATTAGTTTTGGCTTTTAAAATCTTTTTAAGCCTTACTATAAGCCCTTTTTTATCAATCATTTATTGCCTATTTATTCACAAATTGTGAATTTTATTGCAATATGTAAAATAGTTTGAAAAACGCAAAATAATTTGTGTATTTTATAGATTTTTAAAAATATTTTTTATTTTAATAAATAATATCTACCATTTTGAGATTTATTTTATGTATAATGAGTATTAATATATTGAGGATTTTCAATAAAATTCAATAACTTTGGCAAAGGAATATTTCCCTATTCTACAATCAAAATCACTCAAATCTTAATTTTTATGTTTAAAAGACTTCGCGATATTCTCATTTTGCTTGTATTAGCATACTTTGCACTTTATTTTATTAATTCTGAGGCTACTACGGTGATTAACGAACAAGTCTTAGACTTATTTAAAACCAAAACGGAAAGTAGTGAAACAGAAAAACAAGTCAATCAACTTTCTGATAGCGAATTGGACGAATCCCAAATTTATACTTCCTTAGACCAAGCGATGCAAGCACCCGGAAATGTAAAAAAACTTGACCTTTCCAATCAAAATCTAAAAGAAATACCTGCTGAGGTTTTCAAATTCTCCAAACTGCAATCCCTCAATCTAAGCAATAATCAAATTTCCCAACTTCCTGACCAAATCCAAGTATTGGAATCATTACAAGAGTTAGATATATCTAATAATCAACTTAATACAGTTTCTTCAAAAATTGATGACCTTAGTTTTTTGAAAAAACTAAATCTGTCTAATAACCAACTGGTGGACATTCCTGAAGTATTGAGTAATTTGAGGGTATTAGAAGAATTAAACCTTGCTAATAATCAAAAGCTTAATTTTAAAAAAGTCTTAAATGACTTAGGGTACAGTCGTAATTTGAAAAAGTTAACTTTGCAGAATCAAACCCCTGAAGTTCAAAAGGAAATCAATGCCTTAAAAAAATTATTGCCAACTATTAGCGTTGATTAAAAATAAAGAGGCTCTTACAATAAAGCCTTGTTCACATTCTCAGAGATAGATAATTATATCTCTGCCAAATAGCAATAAATACAAAAAATGGTGCTAAATTCGCAACGCAAAAAAAGAGTTTTTGGTATAGCACATTTAGTTTTATTTGTAAAACAAGCTGATTACCAACAAATTATAATAGAATAGAGATAATATCTTAAGCAAAATTTAAAAAGAAATGGATAAAAACCAAACCATCGGCATGGTGCTTATTTTTGTGATGTTGTTTGTTTACTTGACTTTTTTTAGTCCAGAACCACCTCCAAATGACCCCCAAAAACAAGTGAGTACCACAGAAAAAAAAGAAGATAAAACTACTAACCAACAAGTCATTGCAGATACTACATCATCAGACAAGCCTGATTCACTTTTACAAGAAAAAATGGGCTTTTTTGCGCTTGGAGCTAAAGGCAAAGATGAGAATGTAGTGCTTGAAAATGAGGATATTAAGATTGTATTTGGCAGTTATGGAGCAAGAGTAAAAGAGGTTTTATTAAAAAAATATATTACCTACCAAAAAAAGCCTCTCATACTCATAGATGATAAAAGTAGCAAATTTAGCACGTCTATCAAAACAGCCTTAGGCGATATAAATCTCAATGAGTTATATTACGGAATTAACCAGCCAAATAAAAATACAATTTCTTTTACTTTAGGTGTTGATACAGGAAATTATGTAGAGCATAAATTTATACTGGCAGAGAAGGGCTTTGTGGTTGATTACAAACTCAACATCGTAGGCTCGCCGCAAGGACTCCTCAAATCGGACAAGTTGGCATTTGCGTGGGCTGACAATGTGAAACAATTGGAAAAAGACTTAACAGATTCAAGACGTTTTACTACCATTAACTATTTTATGCCACAGGAGGAACAGTTTGAAACCCTTTCAGAAACAGCAACAGAATTGGAAGAAAGAATTGCTGAAAAACCAGTGCGATTTGTCAGTTTCAAACACAAGTTTTTCAATACTTCTATTATTTCTGATGGTTTTTTTACCAATGTCAAAGTAGCCAGCAACCCCATCGTAGCCTCAGATGACATTGTCAAAACCCTTTCCTCTTCTTTGGAAATTCCTCTGGCAGATTTGAAAGAAAAAGAAGGTAGGAATATTCGCTTTTATTTTGGTCCTAACGAATACAAAATTTGTGAATCCGTTGCGCCAAGTTTCGAGCGCAATGTATATCTGGGTTGGGCTATTTTTACTCAAGTAAATAAGTACCTGATTATGCCTTTGTTTAGTGTTTTAGAGAAAATTACAAGTAATTATGGCATAGTCATCTTGCTTTTGGTGATTGTGGTAAAATTAGTGCTTTTCCCGCTTCAGTACAAGTCTTATGTGGGCATGGCAAAAATGAAGGTACTACAACCCGAAGTAAACGAAATCAGGGCAAAGTACAGCGAACCTAATGACATGAATGCCCAACAAGAAATCATGCAGTTTTATGGAAAAGCGGGAGTAAGCCCTCTAAGTGGTTGTATTCCTTTACTTTTACAAATGCCTGTATTCTTAGCCTTATTCAATTTCTTCCCCAATGCGATTCAGTTGCGCCAAAAATCCTTCCTTTGGGCAGATGACCTTTCTTCTTATGACTCTGTTTGGGATTTTGGCTTTAGTCTGCCTTTTTATGGAGACCATGTGAGTTTGTTTACTTTACTATTTACGGCATCTCAGTTGGCATATACTTATTACAATAACCAAATCAACGTTTCTATGCAAGCGCAGATGAAGGTCATTACTTATGTTATGCCTGTCATGTTTATTTTCTTTTTGAATTCATTTGCCTCTGGTCTGACGTATTACTATTTTATTTCCAACTTGATAACTATCGGTCAGCAAAATATCATCAAAGCATTTGTAGATGAGAAAAAACTATTGGAAAAAATAGACCAAAAGCGAAAGCAAAATGCCAATAAAAAACCTTCTTCCTTCCAACAGCGACTCCAAGATGCTATGAAAGCGCAACAGGAAAAAAATGTACCTAAAGAGGAGGAAAAGAAAAGTATTAAAGATAGACTAAAAAAGAAAGACGAGGAATAACAAAGATTAAAATAAGTAGCTGTTCAAAGTTGCCTACTTGTCTTTAGGCAAATATGTAATTTTGAGCAGCTACCTAATTATCAAAAAAACAAGAAGATAGCCATTTTTTTGTTACTCTACGGTTACTGACTTCGCCAAGTTTCGAGGCTGGTCAACGTTACACCCTCGCAATACCGCAATATGATACGCCAACAATTGTAAAGGAATAACTGTCAGTAAAGGAGTAAGTACGTCATAAGTAGCAGGAATCTCTATGATATGGTCAGCAATCGTTGGTATGAGGTTATCTCCTTCATTGACAATTGCAATGACTCTTCCCCTTCTTGCCTTGACTTCTTGTATATTCGAAACAATCTTTTCATAGGAACTGTCTTTGATAGCAATAAATACCACAGGCATTTCCTCGTCTATAAGTGCAATAGGACCGTGTTTCATTTCTGCGGCAGGATAGCCTTCTGCATGAATATAAGAAATTTCTTTGAGTTTTAACGCTCCCTCCAATGCCACAGGGAAATTGTATCCTCTCCCCAAATAAATCATATTACTTGCTTTTTGGTAAATATGGGCTATTTTTTCTATTTCGTCATTGACTTTTAGGGTATTGGCTATCTTTTGAGGGATACTTTCCAACTCATAAAGCAACTCTGAGAATTGGACTGCTGGAATATTTTGTCTTTTTTTGGCAATCATCAAGGCTATCATCAGCAAGACGGTAACCTGTGCGGTAAATGCTTTTGTACTTGCTACGCCTATTTCTGGTCCTGCGTGTGTATATGCTCCTTCGTGCGTAGCTCTGGCGATGGAAGAACCTACCACATTACAAACGCCAAAAATGGTAGCACCTTTGCTCTTTGCCAAGTCAATAGCCGCTAAAGTGTCGGCGGTTTCTCCAGATTGGGAAATCGCAATCACTGCATCTTCTGCGTCTAAGATAGGATTGCGATATCGAAACTCGGAGGCATACTCTACCTCTACGGGTATTCGCGCTAATTCTTCTAATAGGTATTCCGCTACCAAACCTGCGTGCCAAGAAGTCCCACAACCAAGAATAATTATCCGCTTGGCGTTCAATAATTTATCTAAGTATTTATTAATCCCACCCAATTGCAAATGCTGTTGGTCTGCTATTAGTCGCCCTCTTAGACAATTTAATACTGATTCTGGTTGTTCAAAAATTTCCTTAAGCATAAAAGAATCAAAACCACCTTTCTCTATGGCATCTAAGGTTAAGTCTAAGTATTGGATATACGGCGTAGAGGGTTGGTTACTAATGTCTTTGATTTCCAATTTCCCTTGCTGAAGGACAGCAATCTGATTATCGTCTAAATAAACTACTTCGTTGGTATATTCGATAATAGGAGTAGCGTCCGAAGCCAACCAAAATTCTTTTTTATCTTTACCAATACCTATGACCAAAGGACTACTTTTTCTGGCAGCAAGCAGTTGGTTAGGGTCATCAGCAGACATGATTACAATAGCATAAGCTCCTACGACCTCGTTGAGCGCAATTCTTACCGCCTCAAATAGCGAACATTCATTTTCTTTTTGGATTTGTTCAATGAAATGAATCAATACTTCGGAGTCTGTTTGTCCTAAAAACTGATGTCCCTTGAGTATGAGTTCTTGCTTAATAGTAGCATAATTTTCTATAATGCCATTGTGAATAAGCGCAAGGCGATGGTCAGAAGAAAAATGAGGGTGAGCATTAATATCATTCGGTTCTCCATGCGTAGCCCAGCGCGTATGTCCCATACCGATACTTCCTTTAATATTTTGATTTTGGAGATAAGATTCCAAATCAGAAACTTTGCCTTTTTTCTTGTAAATCGCTAAATTGTTTTGATAAATCAGTGCTACTCCAGCACTATCATAACCGCGATATTCTAAGCGTTTTAAGCCTTTGAGTACGACAGGGCTTGCTTCTTGCTCGCCCAAGTAAGCTACAATTCCACACATAGTTTAAAATCTAAAAAAATGAATTTTGTTTGTTGAATTACACAAGGGCTTTGGTTATATCCTTGCTTCTAAAATGATAACGCCTCTTTCTTAGCAAAAATTGTACTCAAAAAATGATTAAATAGATTAACTAACTAACTGATAATCAACAAATAATATGTTAAAAATATAAAACTAAACAATATTAAATACTCATTATCAGTAATTTGAGTGTCATAAAAAGTGTGGTCTTTATTTTATTGTTTTATTTCAATACTAATCCCTTATTTTTTGCCAATTCAATAATTTCTAAGGCTGTTTGGGTAGGATTGTCTTCGCTGACAGGGAAATTATATATATTACTGTGATGACGACGGGCGATGTCATGCGTATAAGCCTTGTCGTAATACACTAAGGCAATGTCAGCAATTTTTGCAAAATCATTCTGTGCTAAGGCTTTGAGAGCTTCGCTTGCTTTATCAAATCCCAATCGCTTGCGAATACGCACTATAGCCTCCTCCAGCAGGGACTTATCGCAATAAGCATATTCTTTGACCAAACGCTCTATACGGAGATTTTTAGGTACTTGCAAACAAATAACAGGGCTACTTTGCATTTGTTCCCAAAAATACTTGGGCAAATACACTCGCCCAATGTGGCTACTCTCGTCTTCTAACCAGATTTTATTCCATGATTGTTGGAGGAGTAACTGATACAATAAAAATTGTAAATCATTCTCAAACTGTTCGGAAGTAGGTTGCTCCTCCTGACCTATACTCCCAAAGGAAGAACCCTTGTGGTGAGCAAGTCCTTCCAAATCAATCCCACCTTTCTCTAAGGTAGAAGCCTGCAAACCTGCGGTATCAAAAAGCCATGCCATGCTTTGACTCCTCATTCCTCCGCGCCAGCAATGTACCAGAAGTTTTTTGTTGGGGGTTGCTTGTTTGGCTATGCGAACAAAATCTGCTAACTTGCCCCCTACCAGTTCTAATCCTTTGATGATAGCTTCTTCTCGCCCTTTTTGCTTATACAGCGTGCCTACAACCGCTCTCTCATCATTTGTAAAAATAGGAATATTGATGGCATTAGGTACATGACCTTGGGCAAACTCTTTGGGTGAGCGTACATCTATTATAGGGACAACTCCTATATTTTCAATGAATTGGGATATGTCTAAAACTTTTGTCAAGAATAATAAAATTTAGAATGAGCTACTTTTCTTTTAGCTAAGTAGCATTAAAAAAAGTGATAAGGAACAAAATTAGAGATAAACTTGGGATATACTAAAAATTAATTGGTTTTATCTCCCAATTACCTGCCTCATTGCCTCCATTTTCATTTCTGTTTCTTTCCCGTAATTCCTGCACCAGCATACAAAATAGCTTTTCTATCAAATACTTGCATACAACGCAGATTGACAAACAGATTACTTGCCCCTGCTATATTTACTTCTCCCAGATAGCCACTGTATAGCTCTCTATTGTACTTTTCATTGTCCAAGATAAACTGTAAGGCATTGTCTTTGGGCATACCGCATACCGCAGAAGTAGGGTGCAAGAGTTCTAACATCACCGTTCCTAATTGTGGGAAGTTGATTTCAGTCATATCTATCTCAAAATCAGTACGCAGATGCAATAAGTTTCCAGAAGCAACCGTCTTAGGACCTACTTCTTCAAATTCCCTCACACGTATTTTTTTTAGACAATTGATGATATAACGGCTTACTAAGGCTTGTTCTTCTATCTCCTTTTGAGTCCACATCGCCTCGCTAAGGTTGGTAATAGCTCCTTTGGGTTGCGTACCTGCAAGAGCCATAGTGCGGAAAACCTTGCGTGTGTCCACGCTTACTAAGATTTCGGGAGTTGCTCCTATCCAAGTGCCAGTATATGAAGAGCTTATTATAGAAACTAAGGCATGAGGATGCAAATGACATAACTTTTTGAAAGTAGCAATAAGCTCAAAATCATTGGGGAGAGCTACCTGCTTATTACGCGAAAGGACTACTTTGCGGAATGTCCCCTGAGCAATCTCTTGTACAGCCTGACGTACTGAC
>JALOMS010000781.1 GCA_025455345.1 Thermoflexibacter sp.
TCTGACATCATCTTCAGAATAGTTACCACGTCCAATAGTAAATAGTTCCATGAGTTCGCGAGCATAGTTTTCATTGGGCGAGCCAGCAACATTGGTATTACCATTGAGATAGCGAAGCATAGAAGGGTCTTTGGATATTTCAGTAACCAAAGTTCGGAAGTTTCCCATAGCATTTCTTCGCAGTAGTGAAAGATAACGCTGCATAAAACGGGAATCATTGATTACGGAAAAGGTAGTAACAAAGTGGTTTTGCCAAAAAAGAGTCAGTTTCTCTACGATGGAATCTGTACGACTTTGCATTAGCCCAATCCACCACGCTTTTACCGTTTGCTGATGCCTTCCTTGCAAGTCTGCATTAAAAGGTTTGTCCAAGAAAGTAGTCCCATTGTCGCTCAGAAGTGGCTGAGGAGGTTCTGGCATATCCCTTAGCAGGACTTGTAATGCGGCAAGAGGCTTCATTCCTGTGAATTGTTTGACCAAGGCGGCAGAAGTACCAAAAGTAGTCCTACGAAGCAGATGCCCTGCTCGTAGTGCGTCAAGTGGCTGATTATAAGTATCTAACAAAGGCATAGTGATAAGTTTCTTTTTGTTTTATAATTATTTTTTTGAGAATGAGTGCTTTGTGATTATAGATTATGTGTATGGCTTTGGAAAGTTTGGGATAAAGTCATGCTATTTTAGACGGAAAACAGAAGGAAAGGTTTAAATAAAGTAGGAAAATTAAAGAATAAATAATAATGCATTAACCGCTAATATCTTTTTACAATTTCAAAATTCAACTGCTTGACAGTGGTTTTATAGCTTCGATAGCCCAAGAAAAGGGCTGTCATTCCAAAATTAGGTTTTGAAAATTTAATATACATAAGTATTATTATATAACAATTATGTAACTCTCTGACTATCAATGAGAAACTTATAATAATGTTATGTAAAGTGAAGTTATAGTTTGTAAATATATGATTATTAGCATTTTATACAATTATAACTCCCCTACCCTCTGCAAATATAAAAAGATATTATTATTTTAAAATATTTTAATTTTTGTATGCTTTATTCTTGCTTTCATCATTTGTATTAGACTTTGATATAGTGTAGGTGTGTGTTTTGGTCTGCTCCTCCCCTATTTTTAGGGTATAAAATTAGAGTTTATGTCAGTTCTATTTTAACACTGTTTATTGAAATCTTTTTATCTTGCAAGGAAAATGGTCTGATATATTTTTAAGTAATCCTGGAATATATACTTTTGAGGAGCGCATTTTTGTTTATGCTAATTTGGTAAGTATATTTACCTGTTGGGTGGCTATTATTTCAAATACGCTGAGTGGAATATTTTTTACAGCTTCTATTTTTCTGGGTATTGCGAGCTTGGGTTATTTGATGTTGTTCTTTTTTGTCAAAAAATATCGCCTCCGCCTTTCTTATTTTTATATTTATGCAAGCATTACCATGACCTTGCTTATGGGGTTGTGGTTTCAAAATGGTGGCATTGATAGTCCTTTGATAGCTTTCTTTTTTTTAGCAATGCTTTTGCTAATAATTTTGGACAGAACTAAGCGATATTGGGGTGTGAGTTTGCTTGTATTTTGCATTTTTTTACTAAGTCTTATCATAGAATATTTCTATCCAGCATTAGTTACCTCTTACCCAAATAAAGAAACTCGTTTTTTTGATGTTTCTTTTAGTTACTTGAATGCTCTTTTCTTTTTCATACTCCTTTTGCGGGTATTTAAGCAAAATTTTGATAAAGAAAGAGTTACAGTCCAACAACAAAATCAAGAACTTACCCAACTTACTGAAGAAGTTCATAGTCAAAATGAGCTTTTGGAAAAGCAAAATCAAAAACTTGCTAAGGCAAATAAGAATAGAGACCGACTTTTTTCTATTATTGCTCATGACCTGCGAAGCCCTATCTACGCACTCCAAAGCATGATAAACATTATGGAAGAAAGTAATCTGAGTGCGGAAGAGATTAAGATGTTTACTATACAGATTAATAAAGACCTTAAAAATACTACCCAACTATTGGAGAATTTACTCCTGTGGGCAAAAAGCCAAGTAGAAGAAATAAAAGAGAAAGAAGAAGAAATAAATTTAAAACTACTGATAGAGAGTAAGTTGTCTTTATTTTATTCTCAACTTACTGCCAAAAAAATCATTTTAGAAAATCAGATTGGCGAGGGAATCTACGTGCTTGCTGATGCTAATATGATTGGTATAGTGATACAAAACCTCCTTAGCAATGCCATTAAGTTTAGCTATATTGGTGGGAGGTTGATAATGAGTATGGAGAACCATGGAGAAAATTTCATAAAAATAAGTATTTCAGACACAGGGATAGGCATTAGTAAAGACAAACAAGCAAAAATCTTTGATAAAGATACATATTTTAGTACGCAAGGCACACAAGGAGAAAAAGGCACAGGTCTGGGTTTATTGATTTGCAAGGAGTTTGTTCAAAAAAGTGGTGGCGAAATTTGGGTGAAAAGCGAAGAAGGAAAGGGAAGTATGTTTTGTTTTACACTGAAAAATATAAAATCGTAGATAACAAAAAAGAGTATCCATCTTTACAATTAGATACTCTTTTATGTGTTTTATTCAATAAATCTACTTAAGTATATGAGCAAATTACATAGACACTGTAGCATGCCATTTAGAGTGTACAAATATTTGATAATGAACTAAACACGCTAAAGCGTATTTTACAATAAAAATGCACACTTATTTAAGAGAAAATAATCTTATAAACGATTATTAAACAGCATTTTAGCCTTGTTATCTTATTTTTCAGGTTTTAAGACTATTTTGATATAATTAGAAAAATTGAAATACTTTAGGGCTGTTTCTTGCATCGCTTTGGCGGATAAAACATCTATGGCTTTGTCTGCTTCATTGAGTTGTTCTACGTTATCTCCTTGAAAATAATATGATTG
>JALOMS010000003.1 GCA_025455345.1 Thermoflexibacter sp.
GATGATTATCAATACTTCAGACAAATTTTTTGAACTAAAAAAACAAAAAAGCACTTAGTAGCTTACTTTTGTTTGAGAAATAGAAGTAAAACTAAGCGCGACGAAAGCATTGAATATTTTCAGGACAATAATGCTAAAAATGGAGGGTATTTCCAAACCATTTTATAAATTTCTTTCATATTTCTTATTGTTTTCTTGTAGGGCAAGCGTAGGAACAATTTTTCAAAGATGGCTCTCTGTACAGAAATTTGCAGAAAAATAGTTGGAAAAACCTTTCAAAAACTTTTTAATTTCAGAGAGATAAGCAGTATTTAACAGGTACTTTGCATTTATTTAGCTATCCTATCAACTTGTGAAAATCTACATCTTCCCAAAGCCACTCAAAGTCAGGGTCAGCCTTTGCATCTTCTTTCCATTCAGGATTTAAAGATATAGCCTGCTGTAAGTAATTCAAAGATTGCAGTTTATCTTTCTGCAAAGAGAATAAACACGCCAAATTGTAAAGAGGAAAAGAATCGTTTGGATTAATTTCAAGGGCTTTTTGGTAGGCGAAATGCGATTTTTCATAATCTTGCCGCCTCATGTACGAAACCCCTAAATTGCTCCAATAATCTGCCTCATCAGGCTCAATTTCTATGGCTTTTTGGTAAAAGGTTACTGCTTTCTGATAGTCTTGTAAGTCATCATATATACTACCCAAGCTGTTCCATGCCAAATGATACGCAGGATTGATTTCTGTTGCTTTTTGGTAGCTTCCTATTGCTTTTTCATAGTTCTGAATATGCTCATAAGCAACTCCCAAATTATACCATGCTTTGTATTTCTCTGGTTTAATGTCTATTGCCTTTTGGTAACACCCTATTGCCTTTTCGTAGTTTTGAAGGTCTTTATATACACTCCCCAAATTATTCCAAGCAGAATCGTAGTCAGGAATAATCTCTATTGCCTTTTGATAGTATTCTATTGCTTTTTCATGGTTTTGAAGGCTTTTGTAAGCATTGCCTAAGTTATACGGTATTGTCCCTTTGTCAGGATTGATTGCTATTGCTTTTTGGTAACATTCTATTGCCTTTTCATGGTTTGCTAAGTCATCATACACATTCCCCCAATTATTCCATGCCGCATCAAAGTCGGGATTGATTTCTGTTGCCTTTTGGTAGCTTTCTATGGCTTTTTCATGGTTCTGAAGACTGTAATACGCATTTCCCAAGTTATACCAATAATCAAAATCGTTGGGATTTATGTGAATCGCATTCGAATAACATTTTATAGCCGCCTCATTATTTCCACTTCGCTGATGTATAATCCCAACATGATTCCATTCCCAATCAATATTCGCCTCTAATAATTTCTCAATCACCTCCTCACCCAACTGATTATCAGCAAAAATAGCCTTCAATTGGTCTAATTTTTCATCTTCTATGCCCAACCTCTCTATTTCTGCAAATAGTTCAGCAAGTTGCAATGCTTCTATTTCCTTGGATAATTCTTCTTTGTTTTCCATGTTAAGTAATTGTACAAATTAAATTGACACATTAGCATATAGAAAAAACTTAACCCTTGAGCTATCTCTTACTATGCTACTTTTTCTAAAAATTCAACTCCATACTTTTCTAATTCTTTTAATACGGGTAGATAAATCTCTGATTGTACAGGAATGATGACACCACTAAGGTCGATTTTCTTTTCCAAGAGCAACTTTGCGGCTATGCCTAAGGGCAAGCCCACCGTTTTTGCCATAGCCGTATCTTGTTCATTTTCACCTTTTACAATCAAAGAAGAAAATAGCTTGCGTTTGTCTCCGTGTAAAGTTTCATACTCGAAAATATGTTGCATTACTATCATATCTTTATCTCCTGCTTCTAACTTCCACTTTTTTTCCAATAAATTTTGAAGTATCTGAGCTGGTGATGCTTGTTTTAATGCTACTTTTTCATGTCCAAGCAACCCTAACCACTCTATTTTTTTTATCAGCGAATCATTGGTAGAGATATTAAGCAAATGTGCTAATTTTTCCTCTACCAGATAGACTTTGCTATATTGTAAAAACGAATTGGTGAACTCGCGATAGGTCATATTTTCACTATTTTCAATGACATAGCTGTCATCTGTCATGCCCAATTGGACAAAAATATTCCAACTTTGACAGAAACCTTTTTTCCGTAAAGTACCTCTTAGCAAAGTAGGAATGTTGGCGATGCCATAGACTTCTCGGTAGCTCAAAGAATCTCTGTTGGGGTATCCCTCAAACTCTCCATATCCATCAATGTTTACCTCTTCCAAATGATGAAACAAGCGATGGTAAGGAACATATTTGTACTGTCCATTGATAATATACTTGGCAGTGCCTTGCCCAGCCAATACTACATTGCGCGGATTCCAAGTAAACTTATAATTCCAAGGATTGTTGTCATATTCTGGAGCAACCAACCCTCCCGTATAAGACCGAAAGGCAATGATTTTTGATTCCTCTGCTTTTAATCTATCTATGATTTGCATGGCAGAAAGATGGTCTATACCTGGGTCTAAGCCCATTTCGTTTAAGAATAATAAGCCTTTGGATTTAGCCTCTTCGTTCATTGCCTTGATTTCTGGGGAGATGTAGGAAGCGGTAAGTAAGTGTTTGCCAAATTTCAAGCAAGCCTGTGCCGCCTTAACATGAAGGTGAGGCGGCAAGAGAGAAATAACAACGTCAGCATGGCTAATCTCACTATCTGCTAATTCACGCTGATTGATGTCAAATTGGATTGCCCTGCCGCGAGCGTGATTATTTACTTTTTCTTGGGCAGAAGATAAGCTAAAATCCCCCACTGTAACTTGCCAATCTTGTAGAGAAGCATGATGTAATAAATAATGAATCAAACTAAAAGAGGAACGCCCCGCACCCAAGAGAAGTATATTTTTCATCTTATATAGAAATTTATTTGAAAGCGCAATTTTATTATTTTTAATTTGGAATCCAAACTTGTTTGTATTTTCAGAATACGCTAAATTTGTAAAACTCACAAGACTTATTTCATATCTAAAATAATCAATTATGACCATAGTGGATTCCAATATCAGCGCAATAAAAGATTTTTTATATCAAATTGTTGTAAAACAGGTAGATGAAAATGCTAAACAATGGCTAAATCAAAAAATAGCCTTACTAAAAGATGCTTTTTCTGCTCAGAATTTTTATATTGCTTTTACTTCTGCGCCTCGTTTTGTAGGCAAGAAAAATTTAGCAGTTTCCCAAGAAGAGCTTGCTCAAGCAGACAGATTGAGAGAAGGTTTTAAGCCTGAAGATTGGACGATAGACAGGGCTGTAAGGGTATTGTTAGTTTTATACATACCTACTCAAAATGCAGAAAATCATTTTACTGTGTTAGATAAAGTTTTTCAAACCGCCGAGGTCAATGAGTTGGTAGCTTTATATTCTTCTTTGCCTTTATTGCCTTTCCCTGAATATTACATCAATAGGTGTGCGGAGGGAGTGCGTACTAATATTGCACCTGTTTTTGAAGCAACAGCCCTGAATAACCCCTTTCCTGCTGACTATTTAGACGAAAATGCGTGGAATCAATTATTTTTGAAGGCTATTTTTACAGGTAAACTTGTTTACAAGATTCAAGGCATACAAAAGCGAGCCAATCTTGCATTGGCGCAGATATGTTCGGATTATGCACATGAGCGTTGGGCGGCTGGGCGCAAGATTACACCTGAATTGTGGATGCCCATTGCTCATTTTGTAGATGATAAAATAATAAAAGATTTGGAACGCCTCAAGTCAAGTACGGACATCCTCCAACAGCAAGCATTGGTATTAGTTTGTTTGGAAAGCCAAAACCAAGGAGCAAAAAAACTATTAGAGGGATTAGAACTTTTGGAAGAAGAAGCCAAACGTTCTGTATTCTCTTGGGAAAGCATCTCTAAGCAGTGGCATACTGAAAATGATTAAATTTTCAATGTCTAATTTATGAAACTTAATGAGCAGGGTGAACTCTTATTCATTTGTCTGACACCGCGAAGGTGTCAGACAAGTTTTTGACATTAAGTACATTTATTTTTGTTGATATACTTAATACTCTATGAAATCACAAGCCTTGTTTAATTCAAAACTTCATTGACATTGGTATAAGCCAAATTCCAAGCATCAGCCACTCCCTGATAAACAACTTTTCCATTGACTACATTCAAGCCAAGTAAGAGGTCTTTATTTGCTTTGCAAGCCTTTTGCCAGCCATTATTGGCTAACTGTACTATGTAGGGAAGTGTGGCATTGGTCAGAGCCACTGTAGAAGTATAAGGTACGGCTCCGGGCATATTAGCAACGCAGTAATGAACTACATCGTCTATGATATAAGTAGGATTTTCGTGTGTAGTTGGGCGACTTGTCTCAAAACACCCTCCTTGGTCTATTGCCACATCAACTAAAACCGTTCCCGCCCTCATATATTTTAGCATCTCTCTGGTAATGAGTTTGGGAGCTTTGGCTCCAGGTATCAATACTGCCCCAATAATCAAATCTGACTGCTTTATTTCTTGGATAATATTATATCTGCTTGACATGACGGTAGTTACATTCGCAGGCATAATATCATCTAACTGGCGAAGGCGTGGCAAGCTAATATCCATGAGGGTTACGTTTGCACCTAATCCAGCCGCCATTTTAGCCGCATGCGTTCCTACTATTCCACCACCTAAGACAAGCACATTTGCGGCTTTTACGCCTGGTACGCCTCCTAACAAGATGCCGCGTCCCTTGATAGGCTTTTCCAAGTATTTTGCGCCTTGTTGCACAGACATTCTTCCTGCGACCTCTGACATAGGAATCAATAATGGCAAGCTACGGTCAGTGCGTTCTACGGTTTCATAGGCTAAACAAACCGCATTGCTCTTAATCATTGCGTGGGTAAGTTCCTCAGAAGAAGCAAAGTGGAAATAGGTAAAAACCAATTGATTAGGCTTTATGAGGTTATACTCCTGCTCAATAGGTTCTTTGACTTTGACTATCATCTCGGCTATATCAAAAATTTCTTTGGCAGAGCCTAATATTTTTGCTCCAGCATCTTTGTATTCTTCATCGCTAAAGCCACTATTTTCCCCAGCACTTGCTTGGATATATACTGTATGTCCTTTCTCTACTAACTCATCTGCGCCAGAAGGGGTAAGGGCGACACGATTTTCATTATTTTTGATTTCTTTTGGGACTCCGATTATCATAATTTTCGTTATTTATTGTTTAGATACATTTTTTAGCAAAAGTAATACTATTGTTGAAAATATTAACAATACCTAATCAAAATATAGCATTAGCTGGTGTACTGCGATAGATTCACCAGCTAATTTTTGTGTATCAATACTTTTCACCACCACTATAAAATTTATTCTTCTGCTAAGAATGGATAGCGATAATCTGTCGGAGGTGTAAAGGTTTCTTTGATAGTTCGCGTCGAGACCCAGCGCAAAAGATTATACATTGCTCCTGCTTTATCATTAGTTCCTGAAGCTCGTGCGCCACCAAAAGGTTGCTGACCTACTACTGCTCCAGTAGGTTTGTCATTGATGTAAAAATTACCCGCCGAATTGATTAATTTTTTAGAAGCAAGGTCAATGGCATATCTATCTTGAGCAAAAATAGAACCTGTAAGCGCGTAAGGAGAAGTCATGTCTGTCATTTCTAAGACTTCCTCGAAGAGTTCGGGTTGGTAAACATAGATAGTAAGTACGGGTCCAAAAATTTCTTCACACATTGTAACATATTGATTATCATAGGCTCTAAAAATAGTAGGTTCTATGAAATACCCTACGGACTTATCGTAATTCCCACCCGCTATCAACTCTACGCCTTGTGCTTTTTTGGCTTCGTTTATGTATTGGGTAATTTTATCAAAAGCGCGCTCGTCGATGACTGCATTGACAAAGTTCCTAAAATCTTCGGGCGAGCCCATCTTCATACTTTTCAAATCCTCTATCAAGTATTGTTTTACTTCTTCCCAAAGATTGGAAGGAATATAAGCACGAGATGCAGCGGAGCATTTCTGTCCTTGAAACTCAAAAGCCCCTCTTACTAAGGCTGTTGCTAATGCTTTGGCGTCTGCTGACTTGTGGGCAACCACAAAATCCTTTCCGCCCGTTTCGCCTACGATTCTTGGATACGATTTATATTTATGAATATTATTACCTATCATCTTCCAAAGATTTTGGAATACACCAGTGCTACCCGTAAAGTGTAAGCCTGCAAAATCAGCATGATTGAAAATCACATCTCCTGCATCAGGACCTTCTGTATAAATCAGATTAATGACTCCATCTGGTAACCCTGCTTCTATGAGTATTTCCATGAAAACGCGAGCGGAGTAGATTTGAGTAAAAGCAGGTTTCCACACAACAGTATTTCCCATGAGAGCGGGCGCAGTAGGAAGATTACCCCCAATAGCCGTAAAATTAAAAGGAGTAATGGCAAAAACAAAACCTTCTAATGGGCGTTGCTCAAGGCGATTCCATATTCCCGAAGAAGAAATCACTTGCTGGCTATAGATTTCTGTCATAAAATAGACATTAAATCTCAAAAAATCAATGAGTTCGCAAGCGGAGTCTATTTCTGCCTGATAAATATTTTTCGACTGCCCCAACATAGTCGCCGCATTGAGCTTTGCGCGATATTTGGTGGCTATGAGGTCTGCGGCTTTCAAAAATATACTTGCTCTATGTTCCCAGCTTAGATTCGCCCATGCGTATTTTGCGCCCATTGCGGCTCTAACTGCCTGCTCTACGTGCAAGCTATCGCCCATATTAAAATAACCCAAAGTATGTTGATGCTCATAAGGCGGTGCTATGCGTACTTTTTGTTCTGTATAGACGCGTTCACTGCCGATATACATAGGAATATCTATTTGTTCTGATTTCATTTGAGCAAGCACAGCCTTCAATTCCTTTTTCTCTGGCGAGTTAGGTGCGTAACTTTTAACGGGTTCGTTTATTGGTGTTGGTACTTTAAAATTTCCAAAAATCATAATTAGCTATTATTTAGAAGTTATTTTGGCAAAAGTAGAAAAATTTTGGTCGTCTATGCAATGGAATCATGTCAATTTATCGAAGAAATAGCTTAAAAAATACCTGAATAATCATAACTTTGTAAACTTAAATTGAAACTTATAGTTTTAAGTAAGGATATAAACTATCAACCATACCCATAGCATATCGATGATTGCTTCTAAGTTTTCAAAATTTTTTATTGTAAACAATCAGCATTTTTAGATTATAAAAATATGAATATCAAATCTTTAAAGTTTATCCCAATCTTATTTTTAATTTTTGCTTGTCAATTATTGAGTGAAACCAATCAGATGAGTGAAAATGATTTTAAGCAAGTATTGAAATGTTTTCAAAAAGTAAATCTGCCGTATAAAATAGAGGCTGGTCATGGCAGTGAGAGTCTTTTAGATTCTACTTTTTTCCATCAAAAAATTATAGATTCTCCCATCAAATGGTATCAACTTCCCGCCCAATCAGGATTGAGTATCGAAGGGCTTGCCCCAACTCATGAAAATGTCAATTGCGGGACTCTTATCTTTGAAAATAAAGACTTTGTCGTAATAGATATTCAAGATACTCGAATAGGATTTGACCGTTATCTATTGGTCTGCTCCAAAGAAGGGAACTTGATAGACGGCATACCCGTAGCCCATCTTAGTAAAGGGAAAAGTGGAGACGAAAGTTTTGATATTGAGCAGTTTAGCGAGATAAACGCCCAATTGGTTATCACTATGACCGAAAATGTCAAACATACATTTTCGGGAGCAAGCAATCAAGATGAGAATCTTATCAAAAAAGCAATTTATCAAATCAATGAAAAAGGCAAAATCCAATTTGTCAAAAACTAATTATGAACTAAGCAAATCTTTGTCTGCGAGAAGGTAAGTAATTGTTCCTGATTCAGTTACATCTATTTCAAAAATTTCTTTTTTGTGCAAATCCTCTAATTTGCGCTTTGCCTCATCTACGGAGATATTGAGTTTTAGGCAGAGTGCTGTGGGTGTAATTTTGCCTTTTGCCTCGATAGCAGCACTTATCACGTCTGCATCACTGACTATCTTACTTTTCTTTCCTTCTATTGCATCATAATTTTTATTGGCATCTTTGAGTACATACTTATACTTAGACCCGCTCCAATCACTCCAATCCCATTTTTGATGAATAATCCCCGACATTAGCAAGCTATTAATTTTTGTTTGAGCCTCATCTAAGGACAAGTCCGTTTTTTCACAAAGCAAAACTGCGCTAATTTCTCCTCCATTTTGTCTGGCTATCTCAATTACTTCTTTATCCGATACTTTTGCACTAATTTTTCTTGTTTTTTCCCAATGAGATTTGATGGCAAAAAAAGCAATGCTTCCTGCCAATCCAATTCCAAAAATAACAGCTATCAGTGAGATAATCATACCCATATATTTATATCAATTTTTCTTTTACAAAAATACAATTCTAAATTTTATTTCCTCAAAATACTTTATAGAAAAAGAGTATTTATTAGTGAGCAACCTTGTATTATTTGGTTAGCCTTATTTGTAAGTTTAATCTTTTACTGAAATAAAATCTTGGTTATAAAGTAGTTAATCATTTTTTGAAATTTTTAATGTCGTACTTAATTAATTCTTAAAATTATTATTTTAGTTTTGTATGCCACAATTAGTTATAACATATCATACGCAAACCATTTCAAACTCTAATACTGATTTTAGTAATAATCATTTTTTACGATTAAATATCTTCTGTCCAACTATAATAGATTCAATATTTTACTGCTCTAAACTTTTATTGTTATGCTGATTCAATTATTTTTTTATTGTTTATAACCCAAAAAAACATGAAACAACTTTTACGTAAAGGGTTAGCGTTTTTCATCGCTGTCGCATTTACTGCGATTGCGTGGGCGCAAGACCGAACAGTTACAGGAAAGGTAAGTGCTACCGAAGATGGTGGTGGCTTGCCGGGCGTAAGTGTATTGGCTAAGGGAATGAGTATCGGTACGACTACTGATGCTAACGGGAACTATAAGCTGAATATTCCATCTAACGCAACAAAATTAGTATTTTCTTATGTTGGTTTTTTGACCAAAGAAGTGGAAATAGGGAGTCGTACATCAATAGATGTTTCCTTAGACACAGATGTAAGGTTACTGAATGAGGTAGTTGTAACAGGCTATGGCGTGCAAGACAAGCGCGAACTTACAGGGGCAGTATCTTCTGTCAAGGGAAGTACCATTCAAAACTTACCTATGCAGAGTTTTGATAGAGCCTTACAAGGACGTGCGGCAGGAGTTCAGGTACTATCTGCTAATGGTGCGCCAGGAGGACAGGTACAAGTGCGTATTCGCGGGATAGGCTCTATCTCGGCAGGTAATGAGCCTTTGTATATTGTTGATGGGGTGCAACTAAATAATCGAAATGATGGTGGGGGATTGGTAAGTGCTAACCCTCTTGCTTTTTTGAACCCTAATGACATAGAGAGTATAGATATTCTCAAAGATGCCGCTACTGCGTCTATCTATGGCGCACAAGCCGCCAATGGGGTAGTCATTATTACTACTAAAAAAGGGAAAAGTGGCGCAAAAACAAGGTTTGACTTGAATGTGTATAGAGGGCGTGTAGAGCCTATCAGGATTTTAGATGTGATGAATACACAGCAGTTTATAGCTACTCGCATAGAGGCAATCCAAAACTCTAATCCCACCGCAAGTGCGGCGGCAGTGCGCCAATCTGCTCTTACAGGTTTGGGATTCCCAGCTACTATTAGTGATGCCGAAATAGCGGCTTTGCCTACCTATGATTGGCAGAGAGAAGCATATAGAACGGGTACTATTACCAATTATGAGTTATCTGCCTCTGGTGGTACAGACAAAACTACTTTCTATCTTTCTGGTGCTTACAATCAACAAGATGCAAGTTTGATTAACATTGATTTTAAGAGAATTGGTGGCAAGATGAATCTTACTCACAAAGTCAATAATAAACTTCGTTTTGAAACAGGTATTACAGCAAGTACCTATACCCAAAGAGGTCCTTATGGAGACGCAGGTGGAACGACTGCCTTTGGTGCGCCCCAATATTCTGCTCCTCTCATTCTACCTTTCAATCGTATTTATAATGAAGATGGTTCTTTTTTTGGCTTGCCAAGCTCAGGTGTTGCAATGATTGGAGACATCACCCAAAACGTAATAGCAAGTGCGAATTACACAAAATCTAAAGTAACTACTAATCAATTTGTTGGAAATTTGTCTGCAATCTATAATATTACCAATGACTTAATTTTCAAAGGATTTGTTGGTTTAGATTATCGCTTGCTCAAAGGAGAGTTTTTTGGAGACCCAAGATTGAATGATTACTTTAATATCAAAGGTTTTGGTTCTGTATTTAATAACTATAATACCAATATCATTACCAATTATACCTTAAATTATAACAAAACATTTGCAGAAAAGCACAATATCAATGCTTTGGTAGGTTTTGAATATAGGCAAGAAGTAAATGAATCCAATAGTACAAGCGCACAGAGCTATCCTTCTCCTGCCTTTTCTACCATTAATGCGGCGGCAGAGCCTCTTTCAAGTGGTGGCTTTTGGACGGGATTTAAGCGTGCTGGCTATTTTACCAATATAAAATACGACTATAACAAAAAATACTTACTCAATCTTACCATGCGTTATGATGGTTCTTCGAGATTTAGTAAGAATACTTTGTATGGTGCTTTCCCCTCTGTGTCAGCAGGTTGGAATATTAATCAAGAAAACTTCTTAAAAGATGTCAAGTTTTTATCTGACTTAAGGCTTCGTGCAGGTTGGGGGACAACAGGCAACGACCAAATTGGAAACTTTGATTCACGCAGTTTATACGGCTTGGGAGGAGTGTATGATGGCGCACCAGGTATTTCCCCAAGTGGTTTGGGCAATACTGCGCTAAAGTGGGAGAAAAATCAGACAACGAATATAGGCTTAGACTATGGCTTTTTTGAAGGCAGAATAAAAGGCTCTATTGAGGTATATCAGCGTGTGAGTAGAGATTTGTTACTTAGCCGTTCTATACCTGCTACCAATGGCTTTAGTTCTATCACAGAAAATATAGGAGAGGTAGTAAATAAGGGGTTTGAGTTTGATATTACTACCATCAATGTGGACAAGGGCGGCTTCCGTTGGGAAACAAGTTTTAATATCTCCTTGGTAGATAACAAAGTTACCAAATTATTTGAAGGCGTAGATGTGTTGCCGGGTAATTTGAGTGTAAGGGTAGGCTATCCGCTTCAGAGCAATGTAGGCTCGCGCTATGCGGGTGTAAATCCTGCCAATGGTCGCCCAATGTGGTATGATGTAGATGGTAATATCACTTATTTGCTTCGTACGATTGACGGGCAGCAGCCTTTGGGACACTCAGGGATTTCCAAAGTATATGGTGGCTTTACCAACATTATTAGTTTCAAAGGATTTGAGTTACAAGCTCTTTTCCAATATGATTTTGGTAGGATAGTACAAAATACGCAGGAGTTTCGCTTTGCAGACTTAGCTGGGGCATTGAGGAATGGTATAACCTATTATTATGACAATAGATGGACTACCCCAGGTCAAATCACGGAAGTTCCAAAAGCCGCTAATAACAGAACAGAGCTATCAGGAAGAATAAGCTCTTATCAAAGCGGGGGTAGATTTTTCCAAGATGCGTCTTACATACGTTTGAAACAATTGACGCTATCTTATACCCTCCCTCAAACTATGTTAAGCAAATTAAAGATTAATAATCTTAGGTTGTATGCTCAGGCTATTAACTTGCTGACTTGGACAAAATGGACAGGATTTGACCCTGAATTTGCTGACTTAGGAGCTGTCAATCAAGGAGTAATTCCCCAAGCACGCAACTATACTTTAGGATTACAACTTGGTTTTTAATCTTTCTAACTTCTAAAATTTTTAATTACTTATGAATAAAAAATTATATCATATAGGATTGCTTTCTTTATTAATTGTATGTTTTACATCTTGTAAGGAAGTATTGGATATAGAACCTCGCCAATCCATAGAAGCTGAAACTGCCTTAGATACCCAAGAAGGTATAGAAGCCGCAGTCAATAACGTATATAGCGTATTAAAAGCACAAGTGCTTTATGGGCGAGATTTATTGGCTATTTCTGAATGTTTGGCTGATAATGCGCGTATCATTAACCGTGCTGGTGGACGATTCTTCAACGAAGGCTCTAACATTCCTAATGCCCATTTTGGCGGTTGGGCTACTTATTACTCTGGCATCAATCAATGCAATTTGATTTTAAAAGAACTTCCCTCTACAGTAGGAGTGAATGATGCTTTTAGAAATAGTATAGAAGGACAAGTAAAAACATTACGTGCTTTATTTTACTTTAACTTATCACGTATATTTGCCTACGAACCCAAAGTAGAAATCGCTCAAGTCAGCAAGGGGGGAGTGCCGATTCTAAAAGATGGCGTACTTACACCCGACCAAATTACCTATCCTTCACGCAATACGGTCAATGAAGTATATGCTTTCATTTATCAAGACCTAAATGATGCAGTTGCTAAAGCACCTAATACGGGCGCACCAAGTCGCATTACCAAAGCCTTTGCTCAGGCACTTTTCGCACAGGTGGCTCTCTATAACCAAGATTACACCTTAGCCGCCCAGTATGCAACTGATGCCTTAAACGCACGAGTAGGAACATTCGTAAACAATCTTTCTTACATTACTGCTTGGCGTGAAAGAAACAATCCTGAAGCTATTTTCGAGATTTTGTTTAGGCTTCCAAGTGAGTCATTAGGGGTAAATAACTCCTTGCAATCTGCCTACACCACACGTGTTTCTTTAGGTTCTAACACCTTGGCTGGCTGGGGTGCGGTAGTTCCCACAGATGCTTTTCTTGCCTTGATGGGTGCTAATGATATTCGCAGGCAACTCTACCAAGCAGGGGTAAATCGTTCCAATGTCGTTGCGACAGAATGTACTAAATTCTTAGGAAAGGCTGGCAATATTTACATGGACAATATCCCAGTAATGCGTGTATCTGAACTGTATTTGATTAGAGCAGAGGCTTTGGCGCGTAGTGGTAGAGATGAGAACCAAGCAAGAGCAGATGTAAACCAAATCAGAACCAGAGCAGGTTTGACAGCCATAGAGTCAAGTGTAGCAGGTACAGCCCTCATCAATGAGATAATGCTACAACGCCGTATAGAATTAGCATTTGAGGGACAGCGTTGGTTTGATTTGAAGCGTTTGGGGCAAGATGTGGTTAAAACAACAGGAAATGTGCCTTATGGTGATTTTCGTATTTTAGCACCTATCCCTACTTCGGAGATAATTGCTAATAAAAACTTGGTTCAAAATGCAAATTATTAATCAATCTAATTTTTTGAAATATTCAATGGAAAAACATACATATAAATCAATAATAGCCTTTTGCTTGATAGCTTTGTTAGGAACAGGCTGTTTTAAAGATGAGGATTTTAACTTTGACAAAATCCGCTTAGTAGAATTTGAAGATGCCGTAAGATTAACTCCACCTGCGGGATTTTCGTATGGAGTAATTACTGTTACGCGTACTACTGCCTCTCGTGATTTCCAAGTCAATTTGGTAGGTAAACAATTAGAAGCACCTGAAACTATCAGATTTAGTGTGGATACTGCTATTTCTCGTTTCCTAAATGCGACTACCATTCGGGCAGTCGAGGGTGTACATTACGATTTGCAAGGTGGCAACCTTAATTTTGAAGTAGCCAAAAGTACAGCAAATGTAACTTTGCGCTTGCCTGCCAATATCCCCCAAAATACAGGGAGAACGGCACTTTTGGTCTTAAAATTGGACGGTAATGACAACATCAAACCGAGTGAAAATTATAGACGTATAGGGGTTCGTATTAATTTGAATTAAATACTGCGTCTAAAACTTTTTTCTTTACAAAAAAGCCTTTTGTTCTTATAATCAATCAACAATGGTTTTACTCATTTGTCAGACACTGCGAAGGTGTCTGACAAGTTTTGGTCTAAAACTTATTCATTTTTAGTATAAATAGGACAAAAGGCTTTATTTACTTAGGCTGATTATTTTAGCTTCTCTTTTAACTCTTCCAAAAATAATTTGACATCTTCTAAGGCATTGATGATTTGTACCATATTCTCGGTAATTTGGGGCTTGCTTTGCAATACTTCTTTTGCGCCTTGTAGTGTATAGCCTTTTTTCTTGACTAAAAAGTAGATAGTCTGTAAGTTATCTATGTCTTCTTTGGTATATTGGCGGGTACCGTTTTTGGTTTTTCTTGGTTTAATGACATCAAAATGGCTTTCCCAAAAGCGAATAAGAGAGGGAGCAACATCAAATAATTGTGCTACCTCACCTATACTATAATACTTCTTTTCTATATCATTGTCTTCTTTGACCATACTTTTTGGGGACTTAACATTCGTATTTGATAATTACAATTTTAACAAAACACTCTGATTAAAGCCTTACTTCAAGTAAAAGTCATAAACTTTCTGATAAAAAACAAGTTATCTGTATATTTTTGAAAAAAATGAATTGTTTTTTAGCGATAAATACCTCAAATCTCTTTTCTATCTTTTATTTTACTAAAAATTTAGCAGTTACGGGTAAGTGGTCGCTAATCTCTTTAAGTTCCTGTTTGTCCAATCCTTCTGCTATTTTTACTCCATTCGCTATCAGTCTTTTCGCAAGCGGAGGATTTACTAAGATATGGTCTATCCTACGTTGGGGGTTTTCTGAAGGGTGAGAAAAAATATTGGCATTCGCCAAAGGGTCAATAAATTTGACTTTTTGATGACCTGAAAGCAAGTATTTGAACTCTTCACTCTCTGGAGTACAGTTCAAATCTCCCATTACCAACAAGTTAGTATTTTTGTCTTCTTTTAAGAATCTTTGGAACTGTGCGTGCAGAAGTTGTATTTGTCCTTTACGCATAGCTACATCGCGGTCGTATCTGCCAGCCTTCAGGTGCAGTCCTGTCAGTGTGAGCGTAAAAGAAGGACTTACCTGAGCATCTACACTAATCATGCGTGTATTGATATTATTCTGTGATTCTATACGTCCTAAAGAATCTTTCAGCCCCAGCACAGGCGTATAAATACTTCCATAAGAATAGGTAACTCCCAAAGGAACACGACTAATGACAATCACATTCATATACCAATCGGGGCTTTCATTGCCTACTATAAATTTATAACCCATTTTACCTAACTTCTCTTTAATAATTCTCATTGCCAATGCCCTGCTCTCAAACTCTTCTAATACAACAATATCTGCATTGATTTTAGCCAGATTATTTGCCAGTAGGTCTATGCGTTTGTTTATCGTTTCTGTCTTGAACTTATCTTCCATATTATTTTTGATATATGGATTGTCGTATTCATCTATAAAATGTTCCACATTCCAAGTCAGCACTTTGAGTGTATCTTTGACAGGATTTGTATAATCATTGGGAAAAACGCTCCCTTGGAAGCGGTTGATTTGGGTACAAGCAAGAGCTATAAATAGAAAAATGAATGTATAAAGTTTTGAAAGAGCGTTCATTGTATTATTTTTTTCAAATTTTAAAAGGAAATAATTTTTTTGAAGTAATGAGTTACTCTACTATCGTGAGTAGAAACAAAAAGCGTGGCTTGTTGGGACTGGGCTTGACTGACCAGCAGGTTAATCACTGCTTCGGCGTTTTTATCGTCCAAACTCGCCGTAGGCTCATCGGCTAAAATCACAGAAGGTTGATTCAACAAGGCTCTGGCGATGACTACCCTTTGGGCTTCTCCGCGACTTAGCTGTTCAGGAAATTGCTTAGCTACATGAGTAATATTAAGTTTTTCTAAGCTACTCATACATTGCTTTTTATCTTGCGCTTTGCCTGCCATATATTGGGCAAGCACCAAGTTGTCAATCACATTAAGCGTCTTTATCAAATGAGTTTCTTGAAAAATCATGCCTATGTGTTGTCCTCTAAACTGGTCGAGAGCCGCTCCTTGTAAGGTATTCAAGTCCTTTCCCGCAATGCTGACCTTGCCTGTGGTAGGTTTGAGCAAACCCGCTAAAATATGAAACAATGTCGTTTTACCACTGCCCGAAGAGCCTTTGAGTAAGATTTGCTCGCCTTGGGTAGCTATCATTTCATCTACGGACAAGACAATACGGTCTTGGTATTGGTGCTTAAGTTGTTGGATATGAAACATGAATATTTGAGTAAATAAAATTTGCGTAGCAAAATTAAGATAATTTATAAAAAAAAGGAAATGAAGGACTTATCCTCTCAATTCCATGATTTTTTTCAGATACTTCCCAATAATATCAAACTCTAAGTTTACGACAGTTCCTATACCTATTTCTTGAAAATTTGTATGTTCGTAAGTATAAGGAATAATCGCCACACTAAATTTGCCATTTTGGGAATCTACCACTGTCAAACTTACACCATTTACCGAAATTGAGCCTTTCTCCACAGTAAAATTACCTTTTGCTTGGTCATACACAAAGGTAAATCTCCAACTTCCCTGCTCGTCTATGGCGGAAGTACATACTGCCGTTTGGTCGACATGACCTTGCACAAAATGTCCATCAAAGCGTCCTGTGGCGGGCATACATCTTTCCAAATTCACCAACGTTCCTACTTCCCAACTTCCCAAATTGGTCTTTTGTAAAGTTTCATAAATAGCAGTAACGCTGTGCATATCCTCTTTGGTTGCTGTAACGGTTAGGCAAACTCCATTATGCGAAACGCTTTGGTCTATTTTAAGCTCTGAAGTAAGAGAGGATGCGACCCAAAAGATGACATTATCCTGCTGTTTCTCTATATTTTTGATAGTGCCTAAAGTTTCTATAATTCCAGTAAACATTTTATTAGGTGGCAAATGTTATTTTCTTATTTTATGTAAACTTTTAAAAGTCTGATAGATATGGAACAAAAGACGCTCTCCTATTTTGGCGGACTCGAAATCTGTGGCTGGTTTTAGGTTTATATCCTCTCTGAACTTTTTTAAGAAAGTATCATAAGGTTTAGGACTGCTTAACCACCCACCATCTGCTTCAAACTGATGTTCTTTGACATCTAATAATTGTCCCCAATTGTATTTTTTTAAGCCATTTGTATCTGTTTGGTAGCTATTTACGCTAAATAGAAAATGCTCATCTGTGGAGCTTTTCTGTAATTGTCTGAGCCACCCATCTTGGATATTTCCATTTGAGTACGAAAAAGCAAACATTTTTAGAAAGTTATTGATAAATTTTGCTTCTTCTTCGGTAAGGTCTTTATAATCAGCAATATTATACTTAGTAGCTAAGGCATGCACGAAGTTTTTGATGTCTCCGTCTTGGTGGTTTTGTACCATAAAACTGAGTGCGTAAAAAGCCGCCCACTTGTCCATGAGTTTGTACTGCTCTTCTTGCCCTACAAAATCTGCAAAATTAAAATCAAATCGCTCGCCATCCACAGCAATGGTCTTATACAAGATTTTGTGTTCTCCTTTTTTGATATTACTGTCTTTAAAAAAATTATATGCGGCTGTCGCACACATCAATTCTACGATATGTGCTATATTTTTCTGTTCAGCTCCACCTGTAGTCGTATTTTTCCCTGCTTTGCCCTCATCATAATTCAACAATTTGGAAGACCAACCCACGTGATACATTCTTTGATAAATATTTCTGATGGTATGGTCTGCCTCATAAAACATCAAAGCGGCTTGGGAATTCAAAGAGAATTTGTCCGCATCAGCTATTACTTTTTCTTGGACAAGTTGCTGATTAGTAGGCTTATTAAATGTAAAATAGTTGGTTAGTAAGGTAGCCCCAAATAGTATCTCCTCCGCTATATTGGCGGTACTATCCCATACGTGTAGCGCATCTTTCAACGCTCTGGGAATCACAGGAATAGAAGAAGCTCCCGTTCCGCCAAAGACAGAACCCATGATAAAAACTTTTACAGGCTGTCCGCTTAGTCCTGCGTCCGATAATCTTTTGAGGAAAGCAGTAATATCATCTGGTTTTGCGTTCTTTTCTCCATTCTTTATCTTTGTAACTTCTTCTAAAATAGCATGATACATAAGGTAAGAGCCTATATGAGTCTGCGCTCTATACCCATGAGCAAGGTCAAATTCTTGGACTTCTCTATCAAACAAAAGGCTCATCAGGTCTTCATTGTCCTTATTGACTTTCCTATCGGTACTCTGTCCTAACTTGCTCACTAAGCGAAAGGTACGATTAGCCCCTGCGTATTCGGGAGAAAAACGGAACAAATTGACATTGGCAGAAAAGAATGAATCTTTGAGGGTTACTTGCTTGCCCGAATTGTCCTTTTTGATACGCATATAGGTATCTATGAGCTGTTCGGACTGACTTTTATTGCCATTGTTTGTATCTGTATCTAAGGAAAGAATGTCTATCTCTTGTCCATCAAAAATCCCACAAGCGGCAAGGTGCGTAAAAGCTTCTAAGCACCTCATGCCTGTCCCTCCTACGCCTATTAAAAAAAGTTTCATCGCAAAAACTACATTTAGTAAAAAATTAAAGAAAGGTAAAGAAAACAAATTTTACTTAGATTTCCTTTACCTTGTTTATTTTTCTTTGAAATATTAACGCTCATAAGTAGTTATGAATGATTAGTTATGAATTATGAATTAATACAAAATGCTAATAATCAAATACTTAAGAAGTAAATACAATTAGGCTAATACTTTATCTTGCTCAAAAAGAGATTTATGTATAAAAGAAAATTCTTTACCCCAAAATTTCTCATTGTGCTTGCCTTTGTTGCGAATAGCAAAAGCAAGTTCCTCCTCGCTATACCCTATATTTCGCAAAGTCCAATACATATTGGTCATATCGCGCTCCATCGTGTAGCTTTCCATGCGACTGCCCACCATACAGATTTTCATGGGATATTTCTTGGTCTGCTTGGCTACCCAATCGAAAATCTGCCGATTGAACCAAAAAGATGGGGAAAGAATCGCTAATTGGGAAAAAACCTCTGGATAGTGCAGTCCCGTGTAGAAGGAAATTAAGCCTCCCATAGAACTCCCCCCTATGCCGACAAACTCACGCTCAGGGCGAGTTCGGAAATGATTGTCTATGTATGGTTTGATGGTATGCGCGACAAATTGGGCATAATGTAGTCCCTCTCCACCGCCAAATTTTGGTCTTGCCCATGGTGCGTACTCGTTTGCCCTATGCTCACCCCCATTGTCTATGCCTACGACAATGATGCCTTTCTCACCCTTATTTTGTAGCTTATTTAATGTTTTGTCTATGCCCCATTCACCAAAAGAAGATGTTCGCGCATCAAAGAGATTCTGCCCATCTTGCATATAAAGCACAGGGTAGCGATGGTCTGTATGTGCATAATCCAATGGTAAATATATCCAAATCCGTCGGTATCTATTCAATTGTGGTATAAAAAAATCCTGATTGAGCAAATGTACATTTGCAGATGCTGTGCTGAAATTCATCATAAATTCAATTAAAAACTTTGATTTTTGTAAATTGTAAGAAGAACATAAGGCAAAATAGAAAAGTTCAACGATGCGTCTAAGCGCACTTCTTATGATTGATTTGTCTATAGCCGCAAGGTTTGCCTAAAATGAATCTGTCTATTTAGAAAAATATTATTTCAAAAAAGGATATAATTTGATTGAAAAAGACAACGTAAACCCTCTTTTAACGTTTAACCTATCAAATAGTTACAATATAGGAATCAATTTGTGATATTATTTTTATTTACTATCCAAAATATCATCATTGGGAAAGCAAAATTTATCATATTTCTACAAAATAATACTTACAAAAAACATGATGTTATTGACCCCAAAAATACACTTATGAGCTTTTTACAAAATTTCTGAAACGTTCTAAAAACATGAAAAAAATATCCTTAAGCTACATTATTTGCTGTTTTTTAGCAATCATTTTAGGATTAAATACAAATCAACAAACCTTTGCCCAAAAAAATGAAGCAACTGGTGAAGATAAAACATTATCACCTTATTTTGTGATACTAACGGAAAATCCTGATTTAGACCAAATGCCACTGAAAAGCACTACTGCGGAAGTCAATATTGCAGGTGTGATTGCAGATGTAAAAATGCGACAAGTCTATATCAATACTGGCAAAAAACCTTTAGAAGCTTTGTACATTTTCCCTGCCTCCACGCGTGCGGCAGTGTACGCCATGCAGATGAAAGTGGGCAAAAGAATCATTACCGCCAGAGTCGCTACGAAAGACCAAGCGCGCGAACGTTATGAGAAAGCCAAAGCCGCAGGGCAAACGGCTTCTCTTTTAGAGCAAGAAAGACCTAACGTATTCCAAATGAGTGTTGCCAATATCCAACCAATGGATTCCATCACTGTTACCATGAGTTATACAGAACTACTTGTTCCTGAAGATGGTATGTATGAGTTTGCTTACCCTACCGTAGTGGCTCCGCGTTATTCTTCTTCTTATGCCAATTTTGTCAAAGATAGTGAGAAGTGGATTGATCAACCCTATGAGCAACAAGGCAAAGCACCATCTTACTCATTTGACATCAAAACAAAAGTAAATGCTGGAATGCCCATAGACGAGCTATCCTGCACTACCCACAAAACAGTGATTACCAATGAAAAAGACAATTCAAAACTGATAAAATTAGACCCTACTGAAAAAATAAGCGGTAATCGAGATTATATCATTAGTTATAGGCTATCAGGCAATCATACCCAATCAGGCTTGCTGACTTACGAAACCAAAGATGAGAATTTTTTCCTGCTCATGCTTCACCCCCCCAAAAGAATAGAAGAAGCCCAAATCCCACCAAGAGAATTTGTTTTTTTGATAGATGCCTCTGCATCTATGGAAGGATTCCCAATCAATGTAACAAAATCATTGATAACCAATTTATTAGGTGGATTGCGCCCTACTGATTATTTCAACATCATGCTTTTCGATAATACGCACAATTTTATTTCTCCCCAATCCTTGTCCGCTACTACGGAAAATATCCAATTTGCCTTGAAAAAATTAGTGCTTAGAAACGCCATAGGAGGTACAGACATATTACCCGCACTTAGAGCGGCTTTTGGCAAGAGGAATACTTCCGATTTAGCAAAAACGTATATCGTGATTACTGATGGCTTTATTTCTCTTGAAAAAGAGGTTTTTGATATGATTAGAAATAATCTCAACGAGGGGAATTTATTTGCTTTTGGCATAGGCTCAAGCGTAAATCGCTATCTGATTGAGGGAATGGCACGTATGGGTATGGGTGAGCCTTTTATAGCAACCAATGAAACAGAAGCGATAAAGGTAGCAGACAAATTTAGAAAATATATACAAAACCCCCTACTGACCAATGTAAAACTTGAATTCCAAGGACTACAAGCATACGACATCGAGCCTGTCGCAATCCCAGATGTATTAGCAGAACGTCCTGTAATTGTATTTGGCAAGTATAAAGGTAAATTACAGGGCAGTATCAAAGTCAAAGGAAATACAGGGAATGAAAACTTTGAAAGTGTGATTAATACTGCCTTAGCCAATAATCAAAATACTCAAGCACTTAGATACTTGTGGGCAAGACATAAAATTAAGGTTTTAGATGATTATAATTCCGTCAAATTAGGTTGGGAGCAAGTAGAACAAATCGTTAATATAGGTCTGAAATACCACTTATTGACTAATTATACCTCTTTCGTTGCTGTGGACTCCACGATTAACCGCCAAAAGCAAGTTGCAACTGTTTCTCAAGCCCTCCCTCTGCCTCAAGGTGTGAGCAACTCGGCTGTGGGCAATCAATATCGGTCAAATATTATAGAAATTTCTTCATCTTCTTTGAGCTATAATCAAACTAAATCTTCTGGTTCTGCCAAACGTGGTTCTGATGGGATACGTTATTCCTTGCCAGACCAAACTATACTCTATGGAGATTCTTTGGTGCTGAATTGGGGATTGGTGGAGGATGCCAATTTCAAAAACCAAATTGATAAATACGAAGTCAGAATTTACAATCTCGAAGAAGAGCTTTTGTCCAAACAAATTGTCGATAATACATCAATAATCGCAGATATAAGTAAAGACAAACTCTCCAAACAAGAACACTTTATCGTCAAAGTAATTCCTTTGGACAAGTCTGGAAATCCTCTTATCAATGCTGATAATTCGGAAGGCATTTCTATTCATAAATTAGAAATGGACAAAAAGACAACGACAAAGAATGAATTTACTAACGTTTTTAATGCTAAAAAAGCATGGGCGGAGCGTCTGTTTGAGGTTGCAAAATTCTTTGAAAGTCAGCAACTTTGGATAGATGCCATGAATACCTATGAAACAGCAAGCCGCACACTTACCGACCGCAATAAACTCAAAGCTGAAGTGCTTTACCAAGAGTTTTTAGAGCGAAATGGATTGGCTTTGAAGTAGAGATATTTATACAAGATTTTCATTAATAGCAAGTTCCAAAGACTTGCTATTAATTTTATTCTTTTATCATGTCATAATATTGTAAAGCCTCTTTGTCCTTTTCTCCTTGCCGAATCTCTTTTAGGATTTCTTTTAAACCCTTGACTTTTTCTAACCGCTTGAGAGCCAAATAAGCAGAAACTCTTGCCATTGCATTGGGTTCATTTTTTGCTTTATCAATCAATAAGTTTGCGCCCTGTGTTTGTATATCGGCATCTTGATTTCCCAAATAATTAGCAAAATATTCCAATAAATACATCAATTCTCCTCCAGACTGAGCGTTCATTTTTTCCAAAAACCAATCTATCTTATCTTCTACATTTTTATAGCTATAATACTCTGCTACTACCTTGTTTATGAGGAAATTATCTATTTTTTCAAATTGGGCAATTACCTCGTTTACATTAGCCCCGCCCGTATTGGCATAAGCATAAATAGAATTAGTTAATACAGAATAAGAACTGTCTTTCATTGTTTGCAAATAAATCTCACTGCTCTCATTGTCCAAAGCAGACAAAGCATTAATAGCTACCGCCCTCACTAAAGACTTTTTATCTTTGAGTACAATTTCTTTTAACTTATTGATATACTTGTCTTTATCAGTTTCACCACTGTATCTTTCAAAGGTTCTTGCGGCTTCTTGTCTTATCTGCCAATAGGCATCTCCCAAAGCTAAAAATACAATAGCTCTTGCCGACTCGTCTTCGTTGATTTTGTCAGCAAGCTGTGTAAGAGCCTCCATACGAGCCAGATACTTGTCAGAGTTTTTGTATTGAAAAGCATATTCCTCTAAACTTCTTTCGTGATTTACCTCTCCTACTAATTGCGTTTCTCCATCAAAAAATACCAAATCAGGTTTTTGTAGGGCTTTAAAGCGAAACTCTTGCTCTTTGTGATGAATAGTAATGTGATGTCTTTCCTTTTTGCCCTGAGTCCAAATATCTACATACAAGGGTAATTTATAGATAGGAGAGTAGATAGAGTCTTGATTTTGAACAACTTTCAAGATAATTTCACCATTGGCAAAAGTATCTGTAACACTTAGCTCGGGATGCCCCGCCGCCAAAAACCACTGATTGAAAAACCAATTCCAATCTTGCCCTGTAACCTCCTCGAAGGCAAGTCTTAACTGGTGAATTTCTGCGGTTTGGTATTGATTTTTTTTCAAATAAAGATTTAAAGAAGCAAAAAAAGCCTCATCACCAGCCAATTTCCTAAGCGAATGTAGTATTAAACCGCCCTTTGCGTAAGAATGGCTGTCAAACATATCTTCTTTGTCCAAATAATAGTATCGAATTAGAGGTTCTCGCTTACTGTCAGCCTCCGAAAGATACTGACTAAGGGCATCACTCCACCAAGCTGCCGCATCGCCTTGCCCATATTTATACTCATTCCAAAGATATTCGGCATAAGTAGCAAATGATTCATTGAGAGGGAGATTTGCCCAAGATTCTGTCGTTACCAAATCCCCAAACCAATGATGAAATAGCTCATGGGCTATGATATTGTCGTGATTATCATCTATCATATAGCGATTATCTACTTGTAGGCTTTCATTAAAAATAGTAGCCGTCGTATTTTCCATAGCCCCAGAAACATAATCTCTTACTACTACTTGTGCGTATTTGTCCCATACATAAGGATAATCTAAAATCTTAGAAAAGAACTCCATCATCTCTGGCGTATTTCCAAAAACCGCTTTGGCATATTGCTGATAAGCAGGCTCTACGTAATAAGAAAGTTCTATATCTCTCCATTTGTCCTTGACAATGGCATACTTACCAATTGCCATCATAAACAAGTAAGGAGCGTGAGGTTTGTCTTGTAGCCAATGGTCTGTGCGCGTACCATCTGAATTGTTTTTGGTATCTAACAGCTTGCCATTGGAGAGGGTAACGAACTGCTTATCCACAGTAATAAACATTTCTTGAGTAGTCTTTACATTGGGCGCGTCAAAGGTTGGAAACCAACAAGAGTTAGCTTCTGTTTCGCCTTGTGTCCAAATCTGTTGGGGTTTATACTTGTCCTTGCCCAAAGGATTGATAAAATATAGACCTTTATCTGAAGTAATTGCGGCACTTCCTTTGACTTCTAATTCATTTGGTCTGGCTGTATAAGTAATTTTTAAGTATAGTTTTTCGCTCTTCTCGTATTTTCTACCTAAGTCAATTTTCAGTTTTTTCGCATTATAGTTGTATTTCAAACCATGATAAGATTTATTTTCTACTAACTCTACTTTATGTATATCAAAGCCTTTGGCATCTAATTCTACTGAATCTTGTGGATAAAAATAAGGTGATAAAGTAAGCGTAGCTATGCCATTCAGATATTGCTTTTCCCAATCAAAGCTAACCTGTAATTTGGTGTGAATCAAACGAAACTTTTTAGTTCGTTCTGGATTATAGCTCCCTTTGGGAGTAAGCCAAAGTGGTTGGGCGTTAGTATTGTCTTGTTCGGTGGTATCTACTTGGACTTCATCTAACAATTTGGTAAAAATAGGCTCGTTCTGAACCTGAGCAATCTTGTTCTGTTCTTCTGATGTAGAAGTACCCACAAGAGAAGACTTATTTTTATTTTCTGTTGATTTACAAGCAAATACAAATAAAATTAGCCATAAAGATAGCCATACTTTTTTTGGGAATTTTATCATAAAAAATGATGATTTTAGAAAAAGCAAAGATAAGTAAAATTAGTTTCAGAAATCATCTCTTTTTCTATTTACGTTTTATGATGAGCATAAATCATTCTGCTGAATCATTCATTTATCTTTCAAAAAACGCCTTCAAGACCTCTGTAATTTTTGTTGTTTCTACCAAAAAACCATTGTGTCCGTAAGGAGAATCTATCTCTACGTATTGGGCATTGGGAATGTGCTTTGCCAAAAACTGCTGTTCCGAAGGTGGGAACAAAATATCGGAAGTAATGCCAATCACC
>JALOMS010000213.1 GCA_025455345.1 Thermoflexibacter sp.
CCGTCTAACTTGGGTAACATGACATCAAAAATACACAAATCAAAAGTATCTTTATTAAAAAACTCCCAAGCACTTTGCCCATTTTCGCAATGCCTTACTTCATAGCCTTGGAGTTCGAGATTATCTTTGGTTACAAAGCCAAGATTTACATCATCTTCGGCAAATAATATTTTTATAGAGCGATTTTCCATGATGTTTGTGGTATGATTAAGTGGTGGGTGGTGGTGGATTGCGTTTTAGTATAACTGCGATTGCCATTGCCAAAACAAAACCAATGAGGATAGTCTTGACGCACTCGATAAGGGTAACGTAGGCGGCGGAGGTGTTTTTTACCTCCGCAAATTGGGCTTCATATTGTTTGATACCAAACTGATTGACGTACTCATCTCTATGATTAAGTAACCAATTATACAATTCTTGCTGGTGCAATACTAATACGTCTGTATAAATAAAAGTAAGCAAAAAATAAAGCATAATAGCATAAGAAACTGCCGCTAATAGATTAATTATCAATGACATCGTTACAGCCCTACTTCCTGACAAATAGCCTCCGTTCCTATAATCTCTAAAAAACTTTAGCCCGCCTACTATGCCAAGCGCATACACAGGCATATACAGCAACTTGTACTGACCTAAGCCGTCCAAGCCTACTACATAAAGTAATAAGAGAAACAAGAAACAACCCAAACCTGTCAGAAAACCAGAAATAACGGCAACTTGTAAAAAAACTTTTCTCATTTTAGATTAATTTAACCAAAATTAAACAAGCACTTTTGCAGATAAGAATGAAATTGCAATAACTTTGCGACGCACTTGAGTATTTTTAATCAATTACAAAGTTATTTTATTTGACTATCCAAACAAAATTAATTTATGGATATATTAGCCGCAATTACTTGGAATGTTGGTCCTGATATTTTTTCATTTGAAATCCCCATCATCAATCAAACACTCACTATCAGATGGTATGGGTTACTTTTTGCCTCTGCTTTTTTGGTCGGGCAGTATATTATGATTAAAATTTTTAAAGAAGAAAATAAGCCAGAAAAGGATATAGATGCTCTTACGCTTTATATGATTGTAGCCACTTTGGTAGGAGCGCGTTTGGGACATTGCTTATTTTATCAGCCAGAGTTTTATTTGTCCAATCCCATAGAAATTCTCAAAGTTTGGGAAGGCGGGCTGGCAAGTCATGGGGCTACGGTTGGTATTTTGCTGGGTATCTATCTTTATAGTCGCAGTCGCCACCCTGACCAGTCCTACTTGTGGGTACTTGACCGTATTGTTATTGTTACTGCTTTGGGTGGAGCTTTTATTCGCTTAGGCAATCTTTTTAACTCGGAAATCATAGGCTTACCTACTAATCTGCCTTGGGGCTTTGTCTTCGTAAAGCTAAACGAAGACTTTGCGCGTCATCCAGCCCAACTGTATGAAGCTATTTCCTGTGTTTTCTTATTTTTATTCTTGTTTTGGCTGTGGGGCAAGACCAAAGAAAAAACACCAGAGGGAAGATTGTTTGGGATATTTGTAGTTGTACTTTTTGGTTTGAGGATTTTTTATGAATTTTTGAAAGAGAATCAAGTAGATTTTGAGAATGGCTTACCGCTCAATATGGGTCAGATTTTGAGTATTCCTATGGTATTGATAGGTATGTATATTTTACTAAAAAGCTCGCAAAAAAAGAAGCAAGAATCTATCAGTGGCTAAAGCCTCCTGCCGTTGTCTTTGAACAACGGCAGAAATTAGTTTTCTTTTGTAAGAATATTTGCTTTGATAATGACGCGCTCTATTTGATTGGAAGCATTGGATTTGATAGTAATTACTTTATTCTGAATACCTTGCTTGCCTGAAGTGTTGAATTGTACAGTAATCGAACCCTCCGCATCAGGGGCTAATGGTTGGTTAGTCCACTTGGTAGCCGTACACCCACAAGTAGTCTGCACATTGGCAATAATTAGGGGAGTCTTTCCCGTATTTTTGAAATAAAAGGTATGCTCCACGATGTCCCCTTGTTTGATGTCTCCAAAATCAAATTCTTTTTCTTTGAAAGAAACAAGCGGTAAGTTTTCATTGGGATTATTAGGTGTGGGAGAGCTATTTTGGGCAAATACTAACCCTGTCCAAAGTAAAAACAAGTAAACCAACAATAGTTTTTTCATTATCTGACAAAATTTTAAGTTTCAATTTTTGATTTCACAAATTTAGTACCTAAATGTGAAATATTCAAGGATTTAGACTGTTAATCTTTCCTTAAATCGCAAAGCCAATTATTGTATATTTCGTGAGTGTTTGCTGATAAGTTTACCCATTTTCAGAGGATTGGTAAAGATGCGCTAAGATTATTTCCTAATTCTTGAGAAACCTTACATTGATTGATAAGAAATTATCAAATTTTTGTCCTATTTTTGCTTAGAATTGTCATAAAATCCATTTTTACCTTGTTTCTAAATCTATTACCATGAAAATCAATCTTTTGTTTTTATTTACCCTACTATTTTGTTTTTCTGCCCTTGCTCAGAAAAAAGGCAAGCCTGATTTGAAACCCTATAAAGATGAAATGAAGCGCGCTAAGAAGGGAGATGTACAAGCGATGATGAAAATCGCAGATGTATGCAAGGGTGAAATGATGCAAATAGATGAAATCAAGGATTATAAAAAAGCGGTAGAGTGGTACACCAAAGTAGCAAATCAAAGCGCAAATACGCAATTACAGACCTTAGCCAAATATAGACTTTTCCAACTCTACGCTTCTGGAGGCTATGGCATTGGTCAAGATATGAACCAAGCAAAAACTAATTTGGAGCAGATTCTGCCTTTGACCGACCTCAAAATGATATATGACGATAAGCCCAATCTCGATTTAAAAGATTTTTTTGAGATTTACCTCAAGGCACAAGAAAGCGGCTCCGACCCTAAAGTGATAGAAGCCAAAATACAACTGGCTCGTTATTATTTTGAATATGAAATCAATTATAATATTGCTTTGCAGTGGTTAGCAAAGGTAATCGTAGCGGGAGAGAATGCGGATGCGAGCTATTTGGAAGAAAAATGGCGCACTTTATTTTCTGTATATCGCTATTCGGGTGAAAAAGAAATGACCAAAAATCGCTTGTTCGACTTGCTACAAAAATATATTGAAAAAAATAGCTTATTTGCCAAAGTAGAGCGATTAGCCGAGTCAGGCAAGACTTCCCTGCCCAATTACAGATATACAGCCCAAGTCGCTAACCAACTTGTTGAGACGATTAATACGAGTGCGCTTTCGCCAGAAATGCGTCTGAAGGTATATTATTGGTTACAGAAACACGAAAAGGGGATTCCCCATTATGTAACCTTGCGGAAGGTTGCTATTGGGGCGGGAGGCTTAGACTCTGCTACTACTGTTTTTTGTAAAGACGCTTTAGATGAGTTTAAAACATTTATTGGCAAGATACAAACTTTAGAAGGTTTTATGCAAGCAAGCAATGAGTACCCTTCGCTTAAAGGATTGATTAATACTAATATAGAATTGTACAAAGTTCACTTCGAGGGAAATATCTACCCTGTAATTGCGCTTTACAAAGAATTACAAAAATCAGATGTGAAAGAATTGGCGGGAGAAATCCTATACTCGAAGTATATAAAGCAGTTTATGACCAAAGTAACGCAAGTCATAGATGCTGCCGAGTCGCCGCGCAAACTCTTAGATATTCAAAAAGAATTGGACGCAAATGCTTGGCTCAAAGCAGAATATGTATTGCAACAAGAAAAAATAACCAAACGTTTGGAGAGCATGGGCATAGACAGTACCAATAAGGAATTTCTCTATGAAATGGCGACAGTAGAAGAAACTAAGTTCAAAACCTTCGAGCAGGGGAGATATTATTTGAGTAATTTAGAGAAAAAATTTACCCCTACGGACAAAGGCAAGAAGAAAATCCCAACTAATACTCCTCTCTCCAATATACCTAATAAGGAATTGATGAAAAACAGGTTGCTTACGCTTACTCGCAATAAAATTATCACTGACATCGTAGGGGAAACCCCTAATCGCGAACAAATCCAAAGACACCGTCAAACCCTTTTGGAAACATGGCTCCAACCCGAAGGCATGAGCAAGTATTTTTACTATACCTCTGATAGTAAATTTTGGTTTTCAGGAGACATCAAACGGCACAATGTCTTATACTTTTATGAGGTAGTAAGAGTTACAGGCTCAGACACCTATACGCTGATAATCAAGTCCGTAGTCAATGATAATTCCTATTTAGCCTTTAGTAGTACCTTAAAAGCCAACCCCAACCCCCAAACAGGAGCAATCAATGTAAATATTTTTAATGCCAAATACAAAGGGTATCAATGGCTTAGAAATGAAGGAGAGAGCTTTAGAGTAACTTATGACAAGGATTCTCCTACGATTACTTATGAAACGACGGGGGCGATGAGCCAGTATGAAGACAAAAATCATGGATATAACTCTGATTTTCCTCTTAAAAAAATCAATGCAAGAGATTTTTCAGAGAAATCTGCCATTAAAACCGCAGTACAAGCTTTTATTTTGTTATACAATCGCGCACTCTTGAATAATTATAACTAATCTTTAGGCATACAATTTATGTTTTTTATTCTCTCTAAAACATTGTATTACCTTGTTTTGCCTTCTACGTGGCTATTTATTGCTTTTGGTTATTTGCTTTTTACTAATAATACCAAAAGGAAAAAGAAACTACGTTGGGTATTGGTTCTTTATATTTTATTTTTCTCTAACGCATTTGTTATCAATGAAATATTCTTAAAATGGGAAATTCCTCCTCAGCCTTTTGAGGCTATATCACAAGGACAGTATGATGTGGCTATCGTACTGACAGGAGTAACTTCGGACTATAAGTCGCCCAAAGACCGTATTTATTTCCATAGAGGGGCTGATAGGGTACTGCATACAGTAAGGTTGTATCAAGAGGGCAAAGTGAAAAAAATATTGATAAGTGGAGCGGAGTTTTCCAGAGATGGCGAGCTTACCCAAACCCAAAGAAGTTTAAAACAAGTTTTTTTACAGTCTGGAGTGCCAGACTCTGTCATTTTTACCGAAATAAAATCCAGAAATACGTATGAAAATGCGATTTTTTCTGCTCAATGTATCAAAGAAAACTTACCTCAGAGCCAAACCTATTTGTTGGTAAGTTCTGCTTTTCATTTAAGACGTGCAAAGGATTGTTTTTGGAAGGCGGGGATAAAAGTAGATGTATTTAGCACAGATTTTTATGCGGGTGATGGAGGATTGGACAATATAGGAATCGTAAGTTTAATAGAGATTTTTATGCCTTCTTTAGACGCATGGCTCAAATGGAACATCTTGATTAAAGAGATTTTAGGTTATGTAGTTTATAAGATGATAGGTTATGCTTAAATGACCTGAATGTGGTATGGTATAGATATTGTATATTTAATATAGACTTAATATGAATAATTAATCAAAGCATAGATGAAAAGTAAATCGCTGCAAAAATATTCACCTCAAGAAGTAGCTTATCTACCCTCTGTTTACATCTCCAAGCTTGCTTGTACCATTACCTATATTATCATTGTATTGTATTTGTTCAGAACATTGATAGCAGATACGTTTTCTATACCTGGAGCCTCTATGGAAGGCACACTCACCAAAGGAGACCAAGTGATTTGTAGCAATATACATTATGGGAAGCGTATATTATTCCCTTTGCATATCCCCTTGTTTTACCAAGATAAAAGCGGCATATATCATAAAATCTTCCCCGCTTACTTTAGAGGCTGGGGTACGAGCGAAATCAAACGCAACGATATGTTGGTTTTTAACTTTCCTGCTGATTTAGACCGATTTATAGAACAAAAGCAACATTACATCAAGCGTTGTGTGGGATTGCCAAGAGATACTTTTGAAATTAAAGATAGAAAATTATACATTAATGACGCGCTATTAGCAGAGGAACACTATCAGCCCCAATTTAGCTTTTTGGTCAAAACGCAGGCAGAAATAGATGAAAAAGTATTCCAACAATTTGGTATTCACGAGTTTTATAAAAAGGAGTATGGTTACTTGATTTATGCAACTGAAGAAAACGCCAAGAGGTTAGCAAGTGTACGCTCCATTACTCTCATCGTACCCAATACTCACCCCAAAGGCATGAAAGGAACATTCATACTCCCACCTGCCGCCCAATTCAACTGGAATAGAGATAATTTTGGGAAATTAATTATCCCTTATGAAGGCATGACTATCAAGGCTACTCCTGATAATTTAGCACTTTACAAACATCTACTATTAAATTATGAGGGTCAAAAAAACATTAAAATAGAAAACGATAGGCTTTTTATCAATGGCAAAGAATTTTTCCAATATACATTTACGCAGAATTATTACTTTACTTTAGGTGATAATCGCCATAATTCTTATGATTCTCGCTTTTGGGGGCTTCTTCCCGAAGACCACATCGTAGGCAAACCCGTACTCATCGCCTATTCTTATAACCCAAATAAGGACATACTTGCGATTCGCTGGGATAGACTGCTAAAATGGATAGACTAATTCCTAATTTTGCAATTTGTAAGTCCACAAACTTTCACTTTCACTTTATACTACAAGTTAATTGATTTTAGGTCAAAAACTTGTCAGACACTTTAAAGGTGTCTGACAAGTGAGTAAAATCACTTTTCATTGAGTATATCATACGCCTAATCAACGTTTTATCTTGTTTGCCTATTTCTCTTCTTTTTTCTTAAAGTCTATAGAAAGAGAATTTACACAATAACGTAGCCCTGTGGGATTAGGACCATCTTCGAATACGTGTCCCAAATGCCCATCACAACGCGCACACATGATTTCAGTACGTACCATACCATGACTTGTATCTAAGGAAGTCTTTATTTTTCCTGCCGCTACCGCATCATAAAAACTTGGCCAACCACATCCTGAATCATACTTTTGCTCTGAAGTAAATAGCTCATTTCCGCAACCTGCACAAACGTACATTCCTTTTTCCTTGTGTTTGTAAAACTTCCCTGTAAAAGCATATTCTGTACCTTTTTTCCTTAGAATATAAAACTGTTCAGATGTAAGTTGTTTTTTCCATTCTTCTTCCGTTTTTACGACCTTGCTCGTAGAGTCTATTTTGCTATTATCCAAGGTTTTATCCTTAATAATCCATTTGTTTTCGTCCATAGTATTCTCTTTTTTTGCTTGTGTATTATTTTCTTGATTATTTTTTTTAGCCTTTTGCTGTGCCTGTGTACAGCTACCTAAAGCATATACAAACACCATAATAAAACATATTCTTACAAAAATATTTTTCATATTATTAAAAAGTTTTTGAAATTTAAACAATTGATTTAAAATACTTTATCTTTTATCAATTTATGTGCGAAAGCAAGATAGATAATGTAAGGGAACAGACATTTTAACATAAATTGGGGTATCTATGCTCGATAACAAATTGTCCCGCCTATATTGTTTGCCAAAAATGATTTATTTATATGTGGAAGTGCTAACTAACTTTTTCTATTTGTTGTTTTATCAAAAAGTAA
>JALOMS010000214.1 GCA_025455345.1 Thermoflexibacter sp.
ATATTTAGGGGTTTGAATACCAGCGACCCTGATAATCTGAAGAAAAATGGACATTGGGATAGGGCATATTTTGTGGAAATAAAAAATTGGGGGGCAAACATAGTTCGCTTTCCTATTCACCCCACTACTTGGCGAAAACAAGGCAAAGAGCAATACCTCAAGATGCTCGATGAAGGGGTAAAATGGGCAACAGAATTAGGTATTTATGTCATTATTGATTGGCATAGTATAGGAAACTTGCGAACAGAGATGTTCCAAGCGGATATGTATGAAACAACAAAAAAGGAAACTTTTGAATTTTGGAGGACAATCGCCAAGCATTATAAAGGAAATAATACAGTTGCTTTTTTTGAATTATTCAATGAGCCAACTACCTACAATGGACAGTTAGGCACTTGTTCTTGGACAGAATGGAAACAGCTCAATGAAGAAATGATTGAGATTATCAGAGCGCATGACAATACAGCAATTCCTTTGGTGGCAGGGTTTAATTGGGCTTATGACCTTGTACCTATCGCCACAGAGCCTATTGACGCAGAAGGCATTGCCTATGTATCTCACCCTTACCCTATGAAGCGTAATAAACCTTGGGAAGCCCAATGGACAAAAGATTGGGGCTTTGTCAAAGAAAAGTACCCCATTATTTTAACAGAAATAGGCTTTTGTGGGGAAGAAGAACAAGGAGCGCATATTCCCGTCATCAGTGATGAGTCTTATGGCGAAGCAATTACCAAATATTGTGATGAGAAAGGCATTTCTTGGGTTGTATGGGTATTTGACCCCCAATGGGCACCTCGCTTATATACTAATTGGGAATATACGCCTACCAGACAAGGGAAGTATTTTAAAAAAGCACTTTTGGATAGGAAAAAATAAGCCTTGAAGCTATTTCAATCGGACTATTGTAACGCCCGCTCCTCCTCTGTCTGCGTGTTCGTCTTGGATAGATTCTATTTCTTTGTATTTACGCAACTGTTCGCGGATTAAGGTACGCAAGATACCGTCTCCTTTGCCATGTACTATGTATAATTCATGCTGACTCAAATAAATGGCTTCGTCTATCAAGGTCGCAACTTTGGCAAGAGCCTCTTCAGCTCTATCGCCTCTTACATCTAAACGCGAAGAGAAATTTTGCATTTTTCCTACCATGTCCATAGAAGTATAAGCAGGAGCAGAAGTTTTTTTGGTTACTTGCTCATACGTTTTGCGTTTAATTTTGACTAATCTATTGAGTTTGATAGTAGATTTCAAATCTCCAATAGAAACAGTAATGTCTTTATTTTTGATGGCTAATACCTCCCCAACTGCATTTTGGTCTTTGAGTTTTACAAAATCACCCACTTCTATCTGTCCACCTATTTCTTCTAATTCTTCATTATTTGCTTCATCTGCTTCATTATCAATACTAATATGCTCTGGCTGGAGACTATCCTTATATTCATCTAATTCCTTTCTGATACTTTTGGTTTTTTCTTTTTCTGCTTGGTTCTCTTTGATTTCTTTGATAACACCTTCTATTTTTTGATTTGCTTCCTTGAGAATATTTTTGGCTTGTGCCTTTGCCTCATTCATGAGTTGTTTGCGGTTGGTATCCAAAAATTCTTTGAGTTTTTGATATTCTTTAAAAGTCTTATCTAACTGTTTTTGTGTTTCTTGTAGCTCTTTATTTTTTTCACGATAGTATTTTTTATCCAATTCCAGTTCAGTCAATAACTTTTCCATATCAATCTTATCTTTGCCTACTTTTTGTCTTGCGCTTTGGGTAATACTGCGCGGCAGACCTATTTTTTGTGCAATTTCTAAGGCAAAAGAACTGCCGGGTGTTCCTATCTCCAACTCGAAAAGCGGTTCTAACTGTTTTACATCATAGCGCATAGCTCCATTGACCACTCCTGCTGTATTTTCTGCAAAAACTTTGAGGTTTGCATAGTGTGTCGTAATTACGCCAAAGGTCTTCTTTTCATTCAAATCTTCTAATATTGCCTCAGCAATTGCTCCGCCAAGTTGTGGCTCCGTGCCTGTTCCAAACTCATCTATCAGACAAAGCGTATGCTCATTGGAAAACAAGGTAAAATGCTTCATGTTTTTCAAATGAGAACTATATGTACTTAAGTCATTTTCAATAGATTGCTCATCACCAATATCAATAAACAAATTCTCGAATACGCCACATTTTGCACCTTCCATTGCGGGAATAAGTAAACCACACTGCAACATATATTGGAGTAAACCTACTGTTTTGAGGCAGACTGATTTTCCGCCCGCATTGGGTCCCGAAATCAATAAAATTCTATTTTTTTCATCTAAATTAATATTAAGAGGGACAACATTTTTGCCTTGTTTTTGAAAACTCAAAAACAGTAGCGGATGCTTGGCATTGTACCAATGCAAGGTTGGTTTTTTGACCAAATCGGGGAAATTAGCACCGACTTTAAGGGAAAATTGTGCTTTGGCGCGGATAAAATCGATAATTCCTAAGAAAGAATAAGCGCGCTTGAGGTCGGGTACATGAGGGCGTACCTTGTCAGTTAGGTTAGTCAATATGCGTACTATTTCTCTTCTTTCTTCGTATTCTAACTCCCGAATTTCATTATTGATTTCTAATACTTCTTCTGGTTCCATATAAACAGTCTGCCCAGAAGATGAAGTATCATGCACAAAACCTTTGATGCGCCTTTTGTACTCTACCGCAAGAGGAATAACCATTCTTCCTTCTCGAATAGTCAGCGAGGTATCCTCATTGACCAAATTTTGCCCTTTGAGAGATTTCAAAATCGAGTCTAATTTCTTTCTTATGGTATTTTGCGCTTCTAAAATCCCTGCCCTGATTCGCTGGAGTTCGGGAGAAGCATTGTTTCTTACTTTGCCTCTATCATCTATTATTTTTTCAATTTCTTTGAGTAACTGCTTATCAATGTTCAGGTTATTGGTGAGTTCTTTGAGGGTAGGAAAGATTTTTTCATCTTTTTTGTTTAAAAACTCTATACATCTAAAGAAAGTCCCCAAAGACATCTTCAAATCCTGAAACTCCTCTTCGGTCAAAAATGTGTTTTCTATCCTTGCCTTATCCAAAGATGTATTGACATCGAGAAAATAACTATTGGGGAAAGGCTCTCCTGCCTGAATAATTTTGATAAACTCATCAGTTTGGCGCAATAATTTTAAAATAATCTCATAGTTATCCGAAAAACGAATTTTGTCCACAAAAGCCTGCCCTAAAGCTCCACTACATTCTTCCTTGAGTAGCTCTCTTATCTTATCAAAACCGATTTTCTCTTCAAAATTTTTTGGATAAAGCATTTATTCTATTATATTTTCTTTGATGTACTTGCCCTTCTAAGACCCGATAAATCCTATAAAAGTTGCAAATCTAATGATGATATTTGTAAGAAAATAGATATAAGTAGGTTTTTATCAATTAGTTTATGCCAGTTTGAAAATTATGAAATAAGTTTTTAACTTTGGTTATGAAATTTTTTAAGCAATATAAACCAATTAAAATGATAAATATATGGCAGAAATTATGAGAGGAAAAGCATGGGTAGCAAGTGGTTACGTCATGGCTTATGATATTGTTGTTCAGAAGTTTTGGACTGACCCGATTGATAAGGAACTCAATAGCAAATTTATCATGTCAGGAGTAGAGGCGGAGTTTGACAAAGAGAATAGTTTTAAAAATAAGGGCTATACATTTATTGTCGCAGGACACAATTTTGCAGGAGGAGGCAAAAGTATAGAACACGTGGTTACAGGACTGATGGGAGCGGGAATCAAAGCTGTATTTGCAGACTCTTTTTCGAGATTACAATTTCGGAATGCTACTAATTATGGATTGCCATTTATTACTTCTAAAAATATTAAAGACTTAGTTAGCACGGGTGATGAGTTGGAATATAACCCTAACACAGGTATCATTCGCAACCTCACCACAGGCAAGCAAGCGCAAGCCGCTCCTATGGCTCCTTTTGTATTAGAAATCGCCGAAGCTGGTGGATTGATAGAATATGTAAGAGAAAAGATAGCAAGTGGCACTGTACATGAATTAAAATAAATGAGCTAATTTGATTTTAAATCAACGGTTTATTAAAAAAAGCACCAAACTTTGACAAAGTTTGGTGCTTTTTGATTAGCCTATTTTTGGGATTTTTCTTGATTTTATTACTTGTTTACAATGAAGCTCTTAACGTATGATTTGCTCTTTCCGACAAACTTCAAGATGTAAGCTCCAGACGCAAGATTTTGCTTTAGACGAATTGGTAAAGATTTTTCTGGAGAAATACCTTCTATGAATTCGCTGTGGATTTCTCTGCCAAGCATATCTGATATGCTTATGTAGCCTTCAGACAAATCTATGTCAAAAATCTGGAGATTAATATCGCTTTCTGTTGGATTAGGATATAGAATCATTCCACCGTCAGCGTTTTCATCAGCAAAGTAAACAGGGATAATTTTAGAATAAGTGTATGTGCCATCGTTATCTACCTGTTTGAGGCGATAATAGGAAAGACCACTGATAGGCTCTTGGTCTATTTCCAAATAATCATTGGTTACAGTGCTATTTCCATTTTTGGAAGGTACATTTTTGAATGCAATGAAGTTTTTACCGTCCTTACTTTTTTCCAATACAAAGAAGTCATTATTGATTTCTCTTGCGGTCTGCCAACGTAACTCTACAACTTTTTGTTCTTCTATTGCTTTTGCTTCAAACTTGATTAGTTGGATTGGCAATGGGTTTACTGGATTTAATGAACCCAAAGTAAAAGGGCTAAAAGTAGTAATATTGACATTGTCAGAAGCCACGACTCCGCCCTCAAAAGGATTGACAGAGGCTTTGTCTGGGCTATTGGCAGCATCTCTACCTTCGCAGTACCATTTTAAGCCTGTGCCACCATTGTAATAGTGAGCAACTCGTAAAAGAGAAGAGTTGGTAACGCCTCCACTTCTAATTGCCGACCAGCTTAATGTTACTTGGATTCCCGTAGGAGCGGTAGTTCCGCCTGGAGCGTCCAATGTCCAGTATTCTGCTGTACTTATATTGGTCAAAGGAATAGAAGGACAAGGAGCAGTATCTATGCCCATTAAGCCTGAGTTAAAACCAAAATAACGAGCGGTGATAGTGGTAGCATTATTAGTACCCGCAGGAGCGCGAATACCCGCAGGAGCATATACAGAGGTATTGCCTATGGGGAAATAAAAAGTATTAATATTGTTTACCCCGATTTTAGTTACAGGACCAAAGACGTGGCTAAGAGAGCTTGGTCCATTGGTGCGTGCGTCTGCATCTCCATACTCTGTACCTGTGCCTGCTTCTGTACTGTGATTGGCATTGACATCGTAGATAAACTCGCGAGTTGGTGAGGAAATAAAATATCCTGCCTTGTAAACGGCTCTGTGTGTTAATCTTAGTTGGTCTAAGAGTATGGCAGTGCGGTTTGTTCCGGGCTTATCTATTTCTATTTCGTAGAAAGGTGCGGCATCAGTAGTAATATTTTGTGTACGGTCTATACCATCTAAAATTACTCTGCCTTGTCTTGCAAGAAAATCAGAATTAGCGGCTGCTTCCCAATCTCCACCAAGATAAATGTCATAATGATTGGTCGTAACCTCTAAAGTATTGTTCCCATCTATGTATAAGCCACCTCTAATGTTTACATTATTTTCTAATGTTTTGGTTACGGCGGCAGTAGAGCTAAGTCTTACATTGCCATACCAAGAACTTTTCTCTAAAGTAGAAAAACTTGTGGCTTTGCCAGGTCCTACAGACCCCATGACAGGAGAAGCCGCAGAAATAAGCTGGGGCAGGTCAGAGTTGTAAATCACAAAACTCATATCTGTCTTTGGTCTTAACATCATATTGCTTGGATAGTCTAACCAAGAATCCATATTGATTCTTTCAGATAAGAAATCAGTAGGGAAAGATGTTGCAGTCATTGGTGTTCCTAATGTCAATTGGCTTCTATAATCCATAAACATAAAGCCTGTTGCTGTTCCGTCTATTTGTACACCGTTGTCTATTAAGTGATTATATGCTTCTATTTTCAAGCTATCTCCTCTTACATCTAAATTAGACCGCACAGTAGTAACTGTCTTAGGTACCAAAGGAGCAATAGGTGTAAATTTCCTCATAATTACACTTCCATACAGAGGCAAACTCGATACATCTTGGGCTACATTAGAGTTATAAATAACCTTACTGGAAAGATTTAGACCTATGTTTGTACGAATAAAGTTTGTAGGGAAAACTGTAGAAGTAGCTGTATTGGCTTTATTGAGACGAAGCTCACTGTTTGCCTCCATAGTCATATTACCAGTAGCACTGCCTGTGATTTGGAAGGCATTAGTTGGTGATGCATCATCATTTGCATCATTGAAGCGAATATTTTGTCGTATGACTAAATCATTGCGAACAGTAATAGCTCCTTCCAAATTCTTAGTCGCAGCAGTGGCAGCAGGCAAAGACTGTAACCACAAGTTAAAATAGCTATTAGGCGGCATTCCATTCAACCTTGCACCACCAGCAACTAACTGTGTAATACCTGAAGAATAAACTACTGTGGTATTATCATTTAACAAAGTAGTGGTAAAATTTAGAGGTAAGGTAGTCGCAGAAGTAGCACTACCTAAAGTCAATCGTGTAACTTGGCTACTATCCAACCCCATAACCGTAGCCCAACCGTCTTCCATTGTCAGGACACCACCTGCTGTTAGCCTACTGATTTGGCTACCATTGTCGTTAAGATGATTATGTCTTTCGATGGTAATGTCTCCTTTTACTCCTACGGGTGATGGAGGGTCAAAACGTTTTTCTATCAAATCAGTAGAACCCACAACAGCCGTAGGGTCTCGTAGAGTCAAACTACCATACGTAGGAACAGTGGACATGATTTGGTGCGGAAGCATACTCATATTAGCTAAGTGTCCAGCATTGTACACTGTTAAGTTGGTAGCGTCTAAGATGATGTTAGGATTGGTATAGGCAGTAGGGAATTGAGTACCTACATCGTTGATACCTATGGTAAGCTGTGAGTTAGCCAATGCAGTATAAGTTTTATTGGCTCTTCCATTGATTTGCCAACCATCATCAATAAAATTGTTCCACTCTTCCAATCTCAAATCTCCAGCAATATCCAAGTTAAAAGGTAGAGGAGAAGACATATCTCTCACAATAGTTTTATTAATAAGAGGTGCCATAGTAGTACCTGGTGAGCGTAGGGTAATATTTCCATAAGTAAACCCTCCTAATACTTGTTGGGTTGTACCCGCATTAAATATTACAGTGCTAAATGTTTGTAAATTCATCTTACCTGTATTGGCAACTCCTGCGACGAAATTCCCTATGGTATTGGTAAAATAAGGGAAAGTAGTCGCTACGTTAGCGGTAACTGGGTCTGCGGCATTAGTAATAGGTCTTGCGATATTCGCTGGTAGAGAAGCATTACTGTAAGTTAATGGAGAAACTACCACATCTGTACCCGTACCTAATTCCAATGTTGCTCTGTCCGAAGAAGAAGCCCCATTGATAA
>JALOMS010000215.1 GCA_025455345.1 Thermoflexibacter sp.
TCCCATTTTAACACCAAAACCTTCTGACTTTTGTGTTTCTAAGTGAACCTTGAATAAGCCCTTGCCTTTGGGCTGTATAAATGCGGCTCTGGGCGGGTCGTCATTTTTATAAAGGTATTCGCCTGTAGGTGTACCTTTGAGTGGTGCATTTCTTTTAAGTAGGGCTATCATCTGCTTGGCATCTAAAAAGCCATCTATTCTTTCGGAAACCATGCCTTCTGGTGTAAATACGATTATCATTGGAAAAAAAGTAACACTGTATTTTTCTGCTAATTTTCTTCCTTCGGTGATAGTAGCTTCTGCATCAGCCAAATAGCCATAGTAATTTTGTGTGGCATACTTAACAAATTCAGGATTAGTAAATACCGTTTCGTTCATTTTTTTACAAGGCATACACCAATTGGTATAAAAATATACAAAATAGGGTTTGTTTTCCATTTTTGCTTTTGCTTGTAAATCCACAAATTTGCCATTATAAAAGTTAAAATTTTGCCCATAAGCTGTTCCTAAGTAGGCAAAGATTACAAAAACCCAAAGTATGTATTTCTTCATTTTGTTTTCCTCTTTTTAATCAAACGTTCAAAAATCATTCTAATTATACCATGAGTAGCGAAAATCCTTATTTCAAAACGTCCTTTAGTATTTGAAACTCCTCTGAAGGCAACGTTTTTTCGTAGAGAATGTGATAAACAGCCTTAGTAATGGGCATATTCACTTTGTATTTTTTATTGATTTCATAGATGATTTTGACAGCATAATAGCCCTCTGCTATCATTTTCATTTCTAATTGGGCTGATTTGACCGAGTAGCCTCTGCCTATCATACTCCCAAAAGTGCGATTGCGACTGAACTGTGAGTAGGTAGTTACTAATAAATCTCCTAAATAGGCAGACCCATTCAAATCTCTGAGGTGTGGCTCTACAACATCTAAAAATCGCTTAATTTCTTGCATAGAGTTTGACACTAAAACTGCATGAAAATTATCCCCATAACCTAAACCATGAGCAATGCCACATGCCAAAGCAATAATATTTTTCATCACTGCACAATACTCTACCCCATCTATATCTGCGACCACACTGGCTTTGATAAATCGGCATTTGAGCAGATTGGCAAATAGTTGTGCTTTTTCTATGTCTTGTCCACCTATGGTTAAGTAAGACTGTTTTTCCAAAGCTACTTCTTCGGCATGACAGGGACCTGCAATCACTAAAAGTTGGTGAGGGCTTATGTCAAACTTTTTTACTATATAATTGGTAATAAGCGCATTATCTATTGGAATCATGCCTTTAATTGCTGAAACTATTATTTTATTTTTGAGGTCATCAATAGAGAGCTTCTTGAGGACATCAGCAATAAAAGCCGCAGGTACAGCCAAAATAATGATTGTGGCATTTCTGATACTTTTTTTCAAGTCATGGTTGGGACTTACTTTTTCTAAGTTAATTTCCACACCACTCAAATAGCTTGGATTATGCTTGTAATGGATAATATGCTCAATATCAGTTTGCGAACGCATCCACCAATGTATATGCACATTGTTCTCACATAACATTTTTACAATAGCAGTTGCCCAACTACCTCCGCCAATCATGGCAATTTGTGTAGGATTATTTTGATAAGCTGTAGTCAATGATAGTTTAAGTTATTGTAAATAAATAGTTTAATGAAAATATAAAATAATAATTCTTTTACAATCCTTAAAAATAGGAGAAATTTTTGACTTCTTTATATACTATTCATAAGTTTGACAAAGCATGAATATTTAAAATATTTTGAGGGTGATTTCTTCTTCTGATTTGACTCTTTTGAGGATTTGTGGAAAGATTATTAGAGAAGCATTTTACATGGTTACATGAAATATGCTTATAAATTCCATTTCTCCAAGAAATGGAATTTATAATATAGCTTTTAGGTAATCTACGGTTGTTTACCCTTTTTTGGGCAAAGTGCCAAATACCCAATCCCATAAAGGAGAAGATACTCCAAAAGCAACATCATCATCTTTGTAGTGATGAATCCCATGATTGACCCATAAGACTCTAAATATATTTTTGGGAGGAGGAAAGGCATGAACCATGTAATGTACCCCTAAGTATCCGCCATATCCGACCGCAAAACCTGCTGTAAACCCAAAGGCAGCATCACTCATTATCAAATAAAATATGCCAAAAAGTACCCAAATAATTGTTGCACTTAGAATTGGTGGCATGGCAAGTCTGTCTTTGTCTTTGGGATATTCGTGATGTACGCCATGAAACTTATATTGTATATTCTCTTTGGTTTGGGTATCTGTAATCATGTGAAAAATATAGCGATGCACCAAATATTCCACTAAAGAAAAAGCCAATACACCTACCGAAAACAAAATTGTAATAAAAGCAAAATGAAGATGCTTGATTGCTATTCCGTAATACATCAAACCCATCGCAAAAGCGGCAAAAATTCCAATGGGAACAGCAATATGAGTTCTTGTAAACTTCTCCAATAAAGGGTTTTGGAAAAGCTGTTTCCGTCCATTATTTTTGGGTGAAACCCTTGTGGGTTTTACATAAGAAGATGTGTGTTCCATTTTTTAGAAAATGTTTTATTTTTTTGAAATAGTCTTTATATAGTTAATTGATAATGAAACAATAAAATACCTTTTGTGTAAATATTACTTTTTGACAAAGTTTCTACCTACACTTTAAAAAGTGATACAAATCTAAAAGACAAAATCTCATTAAAAAAGTTTCCTTTTCTAAAAAAAATACCAATTTAAAAGTCGGGGAGTGTAGTTACAATTCTTTTGGGCAGTAGCGACGAAATTTGATGGATACTACCTGAAAATGAATTGGATATGATGATTTTCTATTACTCTAACAAGTTTAATACTTCTTGCTTTTTGCCTCTAATAGTTTTGCCATCTTCACAACCTGTATATTCGATGATTACTTGGTAGGCATCTGCCTGAGCGGGACTACCCTGGAAATACCCATTCCAGCCATCTTCGGGGTCTTCTGTTTCAAATACAAGTACTCCCCACCGATTATATATTCTCATTCTGAATTTGAGTAAGTTCTCATGCTTGACTCTGAATATATTGTTAGCGGGTGTGTTATGAGGAGTAAAGGCATTAGGCACTACTAAAATGGGAGCGCAACATTCTGTAATTGTTATTTCTCCATTGGCAGTACAGTTTAGTATTTCCTGCCTTGCCTTTACGGTATATTTGCCGCCTTCTGTGAGAGTTACTTTGGGATTTTCAGAAGAAGCAACCCTGTTTCCTCCACTATCGAACCACTCATAAAGGTCATAACCAGACTCTGCCTCTACTTCGGCTACTCCATTACATATCACAGGTTTTCCTATAATATTAATGGTTTTTTCCTCTCCTGTTTTGAATTCTCCTGTGGGGTGTAACTCTGCTAATTTGCCTTCTGTAACAGCATAAACACGATAGGTGTAAGATGTACCTGTACTAATGTTTTTGTCTATGAAGGTGTTAGTTCCTTTGGGAGTTTGAGTAAGAAAGCTAAAATTAGCCCCATCAGTAGAGCGATACAATACTGACCCTACGGCATTAGTAGATGAGTTTTCCCAATCCAGTTTGATACCTCCCTCTACAAGAGCGCAAACAGAGGTCAAATTGGTTGCTTGTCGGTCTGGATAAGGCGACTCAAATGAAAAAATCCTTCTATTTCCATCAGTACTGCCATCTAATACTCCAATTACACCATTAGGAATTCGATTCTCTATACCCGAAGTAGTAATACTTGCGGTTGGCGGTTCAGCAGACAAATCTACGCCTTTTGCTTGATTATTGCCTGTTCCTATGCCAAAACCTATTCGTAAACTACTGGTTTCTACTGTAGTTCTGATATTTGCATAACGAAACTCTATTCGACCTCCACGATTACTTGCATTGGGCAAAGGGGCTGTTTCGTATAATACAATTTGAAAAGTAGCATCATTAGTCGTACTTTGAAAATTCACATTGAGGTTTTTGCACTCTACTACCAAAGTACGATTGGGCGTACTGCCTAAGATTTGATATTGTATTACTCCTCCATTGTTAGAAACACGCCAATTCCCTAATACAATATTGGTATTAGGGTCCACATCTCCCGATGCAAAAGCTATAATACGAGCCGCATTATTAATAGTATATGCGTTACCCCCTGATAAAATAGGCTGACTGCCCAACTGAATGGCTCCATTGGCATTGAGGGAAAATGATGTATAACGAATACCCATGAACCAAAATTCGAATCCCAAAGGAATCACTGCAGAGGCAACATTAGTCGCTCCTGCCCTAATGACAGGAATGGGATTAGGAAGAGTGATTAATGAAGATGTCTTGTTGGTAGTATAAGCATAGTCATCTGCTTCTTGAGCAAACGAAAAATGAATAATTAATAGATTAATAAAAAATAAAACCTTTAAATATTTTTCCATTTCTAATAATTAGATTAATAGCAATAACATGATAACTGATATATTGTGTTGGCTTTCTATCATTAGAAAACAATGGGCAAATATTTTTCCAAAATGAATTATTCATTGATTATTGAGACCATTCTGTTGGTGTTCTATCCCAACGATGATTTTTAAGAGCTTGATGCAATGCTTTTTCTAACTTTTTCCCATCGCTGGTAGCTATATTAGCCTCAACATTTCGCACTCTACGCATACCCGGAATAATGGTATGTACATCATCATTACATAAAATGAAACGCAAAGCCATTTCTGCCATAGTCATGCCTTGGGGGATTAATGGTCTAAGTGCTTCGGCGTGTTCTACACTTGGAATAAGATTTTCAGGGACAAAATAGGTAGAACGCCAATCATCAGCAGGGAAAACAGTATCTTTGGTAAGCATTCCTGTCAAAGTACCCTCATCAAAAGGCACACGAGCTATGATACCAATGTCTAACTGCCGACAGAGAGGGAAAAGATGGTCTTCTGGGTTCTGGTCAAAAATATTATAAATTACTTGTACAGTATCTATTAAACCTGTTTTGAGGGTTTCTAAAACATTATTCGGCTCCCAGCGATTGACGCTAATACCAAAGTGCTTGACTTTTCCTTCTTTTTTTAGTTTTTCTACGGCAGATTTCCACTCATCTTTATTTGCCCATGCGTCCTCCCACACGTGGAATTGTTGTAAATCAATACAATCTACTTGTAGGTTTTTTAAGCTTTTTTCTGTATATTCTATGATATGAGTCGCTGGAAAGCAATCTTTTAATTGGAACGATGATTTGGAAGGCCATTTGAAGTTCTTTGGGGGGATTTTGGTCGCATGATAAAGATTTTTACTTGCATGGTGTTTCATCAGCTTGCCTAAAATCTGTTCACTTGTACCCGCGCCATATCCCCATGCAGTATCGAAAAAGTTACAGCCAAGCTCTACTGAGCGTTCTAAGGATTGTGCTACTTCAGTATGGTCAGAACCCGTCCAACCAGCCAACCCCCACATTCCATAACCTATTTCGCTTACTTGCCAATTAGTCCTTCCAAATCTTCTATTTAACATACTAATTTTGTGTTTATTTGCTTTACTATGTTGTTTGGTGAATGAATACGATTGGTATAGGTATATTTATTCTACCCAGCTTAATTTAATCATATTAGTCTTTTTCTTGTCTTTCATAGGAATACTTGCCATATTGATATAAACATCACCTTTTTGCAAATAACCCGAATTGACTAAAATTTTTTCTACGTCCTCGAAAGTTTGGGTAGTAGAAACAAAATTGTCATAAAAGAAACATTTGACCCCCCACAACAAGTTCAAAGTAGTTACTAAGGAGCGATTATTAGTAAATATTAATGTCTGTGATTCAGAGCGATAGCTCGATAATCGGAAAGCACTTGACCCAGATTGAGTAATCCCAACGATGGCTTTTGCTCCTACTTCTTTTGCCAGCTTACATGCGTGGCTTACCAAGCTTTGTGCGTGGAAATTAGGAGAGTGCTTATCTAAGTGATAATGACGGTTATAAATATCAGGGTGTTTTTCTGCGGAGTGAACGATGCGAACCATATTTTGGATAGTTTCTATGGGATAATGCCCACTTGCTGTTTCCGCACTAAGCATGACAGCGTCTGCGCCGTCTATGACTGCATTAGCCACATCTCCAGCTTCTGCGCGTGTAGGGCGAGGGTTATTAATCATACTTTCCATCATTTGTGTAGCTACAATGACAGGTTTCGCCGCAATGTTACAACGTCTTACCCACCTTTTCTGTTCTATGGGTACATGCTCTAAAGGAATCTCTACACCCAAATCTCCTCTTGCTACCATGATACCGTCTGCGGAATCTATAATAGCATCTATGTGTTTTAAAGCAGAAGGTGTTTCTATTTTTGCTATTACTTTACAGCTTTTCCCTTGTTCTTTGATGATTTGTTTTAATTCCATAACATCAGTAGCCTGTCTGACAAAGGAAAGAGCTATCCAATCGACCTCATGTTCTAAGCCAAAAGCTAAGTCTTCTTTATCTTTTTTAGTCAAAGAAGGCTCTGACACTATGGTATTGGGTAAGTTAATCCCTTTTTTAGGCTTAATCACACCCCCATAAATGACTTTGGCTACTACTTTATGTCCCTCGATAGCTACTGCTCTTAGTTCGATATTCCCATCATCTATCAATATAGATTCTCCGGGCTTTACGTCTTGCGCCAAATCATACGTAGAGGTAAGTTTTTCCCTTGTTCCTACTTCCTTTTCATAAGCGATAACCACAGTTTCATCTTTTTTGACAGTAATAGAACCGCCTTCTATCTCTCTAAGGCGAATCTTAGGACCTTGCAAATCTTGTAATATCGCTACATTCCCACCAAATTTGGCATTGAGTTCTCTAATATGATGAATTACATGGAGGTGTTCCTCATGAGTGCCGTGAGAGAAATTTAATCTAAATACATCAACTCCTGCAATCATCAATTCCAATATTTTTTCCTTAGTATGGGATGCAGGTCCTATTGTGGCAACAATTTTGGTTTTATTAGCTAATTTGTTTAACATATTTTATTTCTTATTTTGAGTTAATTCGTTGGTATTTAGTTGATTTACATTTTTTTAATCATTGACATATCAAATTTTAATACAAAAACAACCAATTTGATGTTTTAAACTTTGTGCTTACTTCTCTACTTTTGTAGAGCAAATTTTAGAAATTTATGCAAAATATCACAGATAAAAGTGCAATTTACAATAGTTTGTTAAAAAAAAAGGGGAATAGAATTAAATCTTTATCAATTTTAATAGACCCTGATAAAACAAATTTTAATGAATGTACGAAATTATTAAATTTTTGTAAAGAAGTTGCTCCAGATTACTTTATGGTAGGGGGGAGTCTTATTACCTCTGACTCATTGGAGGAAATAATCACGTGTATCAAAAAACATCCCTATACTGCTCATATTCCTGTTATTTTATTCCCTAATAGCTACTTACACTTATCTAATCAAGCAGATGGGATATTGTTTATGTCGTTGATTTCTGGTCGTAATTCTGATTTTCTCATTG
>JALOMS010000216.1 GCA_025455345.1 Thermoflexibacter sp.
GTGACCAATTCTTCAAGCCGCAGATTGTCGACCAAGTTTCGTTGGGAGTCTACAAGAATTTCCGTGGTAACATCTTCGAGACGTCTGTGGAGGTATATTACAAGGACATCCAAAATGTGATCGAATACAAAGATGGTGCAACACTTCTCTTGCAAAACAACCTCGAGACTGAGATTATTCCCGGTCAGGGCAAAGCCTATGGGGCAGAGTTTTATGTGAAGAAAAACCTTGGCCGAACAACAGGCTGGGCAAGCTACACACTTAGTGAAGTGATTTATAACTTCCCTCAAATCAGCGAACAGTCTTTCTACGCACTCCAAGACCAAACGCATGAATTTAAAATGGTAGGGAGCTATAATATCGGAAGGTGGACATTATCAGGCACTTGGGTCTATGCCACAGGCAAGCCGTACACCGCACCTATTGGTGGGTACGAGCTTACACTTTTGGACGGAAGCAAGCAGTCTTACGTAAGCGTAGGCGACAAAAACAGCTTCCGTTTGCCCAATTATCACCGCATGGACTTGGCATTTACCTATCATTTCAAGATAGACAAGGCAAAGGCAGAAGCAGGGATTACCTTCTTCAACGTTTATAATCGCACCAATGTACGCTACAAAGAGTTTGAAGTAATTGATAATCAGATATATGAAACCAATGTAAATCTCTTGGGCTTTACTCCAAACTTCTTTTTCAATTTCAAATTGAGATAGGCTAATATTTTAGAATGAAGAATCTGGAATGAAAAATACAATAAAATAATTATTTTTTTATTTAATTATTTAATAATCAATTATTTAATTTTATAGTCATTTAATAATTTCAAACAACATCAAACTTGTATTTCAAAAGATTTAAAAACAACATCAAACAAACTGTTTTTTAACTATTCATCTATCCAACTATTTAATAATTAATATGATGAGCAAATTTAAAAGTAAAGTCTTAACCTTATTGAGTATAGTATTTTCCATGCCTCTTTTGTTAAGTGGACTTTTTAAAGTGCTTGTTTATGAGCATTTTATGGGTTTATTTTCTGCTTGGGACAGGCTGGGTGGGCGCGCAGTGGCAGGCGCAATAGAACTTATCTTGGTAGTGCTATTTATTGGTGAACGCACAAGATACGTAGGCTTTTTCTTGCTTTGTAGCTATTTGGGAGGTGCAATAGCCATCGAGGTACAAAACGGAGGATTTGCCTTGCTCAATGTTGTTTTTCTCGCGCTGCATTGGGGGGTTATTTATCTGCAAAACAATCACTTATTCTTTAAGTCACCAAGTGAGAAGGTGTTGCATGGAATGGTATTGAGGAAGAAATAAAAAATTTAGAAAATCAAATAAAAAAACATGAAAAAGTACAATTTTTATCTTTTGATTTTAATGATTGCTTTGGTTGCTTGCACTAAAATAGAGTTGAATGGTAGCCAAACAGACAAAGCTGTATTGCAGGGCTATCTCTATGCTAATCAACCTATTACAGAAATACAAATTACAAGAATTATCCCCAAAGAAACGGAAGAAAATCTTTCCTTACCCATTACAGACGCTCAGGTATATGTCAGCACAGAAGGAAAAAAATATGAACTGACTCATAACCCAAGAAAGCAAGGCTTTTATGAATACAAAGGTACTGATTTGAAGGTGGTTACAGGGAAAAAATACGAAATAGAATTTCAATATTTTGGCAGAACTACTACGGCAGAAACCGTAGTGCCTTCCGCGCCAAAAAGCGTAAATATGACCCCTAAAATTATTTATGTGAGCCGCATTACAGGTTTTATGGATTTGATTAACGCTGGCTCGGTAGAAGATATGAACTTAACTTGGAATAATACAAACCAAGATTATTACTACATGGTGATTACAAACTTGGAAACTAATCCTGTAAAAATCATAGATGACAACGCTTTTCCCAATCGCCCTGTGGGAAATTTTAACTTTATTTCTTCGCCTACACGTGCTGATAACTTCACCATTCGTTTTCAGCAATTAGAGCAGTTTGGCAAGCACCGAATTAGGCTATTTAAAGTGAATAAAGAGTACGCCGACCTCTATGACAGCCAACAGCAAGATTCACGCAACCTGAACGAGCCTATCACCAATGTAAAAAATGGCTTGGGCGTATTCACCGCTTTTAATATGGACAGTGTGTTTTTTGAAGTGAGGAGGAAGTAAAATTTTTATTAATTAAATAAACAGTTGATATTTAACTCTCATTTCATTTTTAGTATTTTTATTAATGAATACTTTTAATTTTGATAACCAGCAACTTATAAGTATTTCTCCCTCTCCTTTTGCCCAAACTCTCTTAGACGGAGCATACTTAGGGTAAGAGTTTATGTATGCTAATACATGGAAACTTTCCATTGCAATTTCAAAGAATAGTTTTTAATCTTCGGCAAGCTGAATATCTGAAAGAGTAAAAATATTTTTATCTTACAGCAAACCATATTTGTCTATCATTTTTAAGAAATCTTCTCTGAAACTTTTGCTCATCTGTACTTCCTTGTTGCCTATTTTTATCATATTCCCTTGAATCTGTGTGATTTTGCTAATATTGACGATGTGCGACCTATGCACACGCGCAAATAGGGAAGTAGGCAGGATTTCCGTGAACTTTTGTAAGGTAATTAAGGTCATAATTTTCTGATTTTCAGTATAGATACACGTATATTCCCTCATGCCTTCTATAAACAAAATTTTTTCAAATTCTACTTTCAAAATATCATAACCCGATTTGATGAAAATATACTGCTCCTCTATATTAAAGTTCTCATTATCAGAAAATTGTAAAATAGTTTGAATGTTTGCACTTTGCGATTGGCTTTGGTACAACTCTATTGCTTTGGAAACTGCTTTGAAGAATCGCTCAAAAGAAATGGGTTTCAGCAAGTAATCAATCACATCGAGTTCGTAGCCTTGTAGGGCGTACTCCGAATACGCAGTCGTCATAATGGTGAAAGGCTTGTTTTTCAATATTTTGAGAAACTCAATACCCGTCAAGTCGGGCATTTGGATGTCTAAAAATATCAAATCAATACGCTCTTTTTGCAAAAGATTTTTCGCTTCTATCGCACTGCTACAACTGCCCATGAGCTGTAAATCAGAGATTTTGCTGATGTAGTTTTCCAGAAGCATTTGTGCGGGCGTTTCGTCATCTATGATTAAGCAGTTCATTTTGTGTGAGTTATGAGTTATGAATTATTAGTTGTGAGTGAGATTCTTACTCACTGGTGCAAGGCTAAGCCTTGCACCTTATTGGATTCAAGCGTAACGCTTGAACCAGTTACGCTATTTTACGCAACTATCAGCCGCAATTTTACCTTAAAAACGTCTTCGCTGTCTTCTGTTCGGAAGTCATGCTTTTGAGGATAAAGTAGTTCCAAACGCTTCTTTACGTTTTCCAGCCCAATGCCACTGTTTTCTTTTTGATTGCTTCTGGTTTTGCGTTTGGTATTCTGCATTTCGAAGTAAAGTTGCTGTTTATCAATTATTTGCAAATTTATCTTGATAAAACCATTGATGTTAATATCTAAATCACTGTGTTTAAAGCTATTCTCAAAAAAGGGCAAGAGCAACAAAGGCGCAAGGGAAATAGCGTGTATATTTCCTTCTATCTGAAAATCAATATTTTGCAGTTTATTAGATTTCATTTTTTGCAAATCAATCAGATTTTTTAAAAACTGGATTTCCTTTTCCAAGCTCACCAACGCCTCGTTGCAGTCGTAGAGCATATAGCGCAACATTTCCGAAAGTTTCAAGAGCATGGGGGCGGCGCGCTCGTCTTTGATGTAAGTAAAAGAATAAATATTATTGAGCGTATTGAATAAAAAATGTGGATTAAGCTGGCTTTTCAGGAATTTGAGTTCAGTTTCCAGATTTTCATTCTTCCTCTCTGCTTCCAATTTTTGGTTATTAAACCACGCCTTGCCAAAATAAAAACCAAAAGACAAAGACCAGATTAATAAATTAGACATGAAAATAGCGGGCAGAAAAACAGGACGACCAACTACACTGGGCGGAAACATCATTTCTTTCGGAAAGAACTGATTTTGAGGGAAAAAAGTATCATTGATTTGATTTTTAAAATCCATAAATCTTTCAGGTATAAAAGGGAAGTATTCTAACTCTATGTAGGCTCGCGTCCAAGACAAACCGAACAAGGCAATAAAGACTAATAAAACATAAAAAATGTATCTCTTTTTAGTAAAAAACTTGGGAATCAGATAGTGATTATTAATGATGACAAGTGTAGAGTGGAATATACTCCCTACCAAAGCAAGGATAACTGCATGGTGAAATAGATAAATGACATTTAGTATAGAAGTAAAAAATATCAAATAAACTGTGATGATAAGTGCAATGAGCTGTTTACGACTGATTTCCGTTTTCATTTTCAAAATTTATGTATTCAAAAATAAAAAACCTTATACACAAAGCATATAAGGTTTAAAGTTTTATTTCGTTTGTTGTTTTTTATGACAACTTAACTACTAATGCTATTTCTCCAAAAGTATAGACTATTTGTTTTCCCTTTTTAATCAAATCCGCGAAAGTGCGTTTTTAGCTTGCGAAATGTTAAAAACTTCCTCCGAAACGACTCGATGAATGTTTCAGTAATTTAACCAATTAGTTAAGCCCATTGGTTAATCTCTTTTTTTGCTTTGGTTTTCCTCCTCCAATTTTGTGAGTGAAAGGTAATGATGAATGAATATGATAAGTAATTCAACTTTTACAAATGTTTTCTGTATTCGGTTCTGTTAAGAACTTGCGTTTTGTAAAAAACTATCTCACTAAGTGCATATTCAAAGCCTCGTAGAGGCGTAACTCCTACAATAGGTATATTTTCGTAAAGATTGTCAAATATTCAAAAAAATTAAAGCACTTGATTAATACCAAAACTTTAACAATCATTTTCAGAATAATTTAAAATACTAATAATGAACAGTTTAAAAACAATTTCGTGTTTATTTTTGATTGCGTTCTTGTGGTTTAGCTTACCTACTTTTGCTCAAAAGAAATTCACCATTAGCGGTAAAATCAAAGACAAGGGAACAGGCGAAATGCTCATAGGGGCAACGGTGGCAGTGAAAGAACTGAAAGGCGTGGGGACGGTCGCAAATAGCTACGGTTTCTTTTCTATTACGCTGGAAGAAGGAAATTATACTTTGGTCGGTCGTTTTTTGGGCTACAAGGAGCAAAATATACCTATTGTCCTGAACAAAGACCTTGTATTAGACTTTGTTTTAGAAGATGACAGTGAAAAAATGTTGCAGGAAGTTGTGGTTACAGATACCAAAGAAAGCGATAATGTTACTAAGCCAGAAATGGGCATGGAAAAGATTAACGTCAAGAGTATCAGCAATATACCTGTACTTTTGGGCGAGAGAGATATTCTGAAAACCATACAACTCATGCCAGGGATTAAGTCGGCAGGCGAGGGTAATAGTGGTTTCAGTGTGCGTGGAGGTAACTACGACCAAAACCTGATTCTCTTGGACGAGGCACCCGTTTACAATGCTTCGCACTTATTGGGATTTTTCTCTACTTTCAACTCTGACGCTATCAAAGACGCTACGATTTACAAAGGCACTGCGCCCGCACACTACGGCGGAAGGCTCTCCTCTACGGTAGATATTAGCATGAAAGACGGTAATAATCAGAAACTTGGCGTAAGTGGCGGCATTGGACTGATAGCTTCGCGCCTCACCATAGAAGCCCCAATTGTGAAGGACAAAGGCTCTTTTATTATCTCTGGCAGAAGGACTTACGCAGACGCTTTTTTGAAACTTTCCTCAGACCCAGATGTAAGCAACAACAACCTTTATTTCTACGACTTGAATATGAAGGCAAACTACAAATTGGGCGCAAAAGACCATGTTTATTTATCAGGTTATTTTGGCAGGGACAAGTTGGGTTTTGGCAGTTCGTTTGGCATAGATTGGGGAAATGCCACAGGCACTTTGCGCTGGAATCACCTCTATAACAGCAAATTATTCTCTAATACTTCTTTGATTTACAGCAATTACAGCTACAACATCAAAGTAGGGGCAGGCGGCTCGGACTTCAAAATTTTCTCTCAAATTAAAGACATTAATTTCAAACAAGAATTTGAATATTTTGCCAATCCTAACAACTCTTGGCGATTTGGCGCAAACGTGATTCATCATACCGTAACGCCAGGGGAAATCTCCTCGAACAATGCAAGTTCTAATGTGGGCAATGCCGACTTACAACAACGCTATTCTTTGGAAAGTGCTATTTACGCCAGCAATACGTGGAAAGCAAGTGAAAGATGGAACATCAACTATGGATTGAGAATCAGCAACTTTACTGTACTTGGGAAGGGTAATTTCTATGAATTGGACGAAAGAGGAAATATTAGAAATACCATAAAATACGAAAGCGGCGAAGTGGTGAAAAACTACCTCAATTTCGAGCCAAGATTCTCTATGAGCTACACCCTGAACCCAAGTTCTTCCATGAAGTTTGCCCTTACGCGCAACACCCAAAACTTGCACCTGATGAGCAACTCTACCTCTACCAGCCCAACGGACAAGTGGATTGCTAACTCCAACATTATCAAGCCAGAAATAGCTAACCAAGTGTCTTTGGGTTACTTTAAAAACTTCAAAGACAATGAGTATGAGTTTAGTGTGGAAACTTATTATAAAAACTTGGAAAACCAAATAGACTACAAAGACGGCGCAGACGTACTTCGCAATGACGCAATAGAAACGCAATTGCTTTTTGGGAAAGGGCGCGCCTACGGAGTGGAATTTTTCCTCCGCAAAAACAAAGGAAAATTGACAGGTTGGATTGGGTACACGCTTTCGCGCACCGAACGCCAAATTGACGGCATTAACAACGGCAACTGGTACGCCGCACGCCAAGACCGCACACACGACATCTCGATAGTGATGATGTATCATGTAAGCGAAAAATGGACGCTTTCCGCCAATTGGGTCTATCAGACAGGCAATGCGATTACTTTCCCAAGTGGTAAGTACCAAATAGACGGGCAAGTGGTAAACTACTATACAGAACGCAACGGCTACCGAATGCCTGCCTATCACCGCCTTGACTTTGGTGCCACGCGCAAACTTTCTAATACCAAGCGTTTTTCGTCCGAGTTGGTCTTAGGGCTTTACAATGCCTACGGTCGTGAAAATCCATTCACCATCAATTTCAGGCAGTCAGAAACAAACCCCAATGTAACAGAAGCAGTACAAACTTCGCTTTTCCGTTGGGTGCCTTCTATCACCTATAATTTCAAGTTTTAATTTTTTAATTATTTGATAGTTAAAGAGTTGAATAGATGAATGGTTATAAATACAGTTATAAAACTATCTAACTATTGAATCGTTAATCATACTATTAGTCCGAATTTGCAATTCGGACTAATGCAGAAGCGGATTTAAAATCCGCACTTAAACCAGCCAAGATTGTTCCACAACGGTTGCAAACCTTGACTAACAAGAAATT
>JALOMS010000782.1 GCA_025455345.1 Thermoflexibacter sp.
TATTGCTTTTACTTTTCTTTTAGGAATTGTTGCAGGGGCATTACCTTCATGGGTTTTATCGGGTTTGAAACCCACCAGAATATTGAAAGGAGAGGTAAATCCTGCTTCTTTCGGTAAAATTAATTTCCGTAAAAGCCTGATAGTAATACAGTTTGTAGTTACTCTTGGTTATGTTTTCCAAATGGTACACCTTTATTCGCAAATGGACTACATGGCAACAGAGAATGAGAATTTTAATAGGAAAGATATTTTCAATCTTTTATTACAAGATGAAAAGTATAAACCTTTTGTCAATGAGCTTATTACGCATAAAGACATAGAAAAAATAGGCTTTACTTCTTCCGTTTTTGGTGGAGAGGCTACCCGCTATCTTATCAAGACAGACAAAGAGGCAAGTAACTTAGAAACAGCTTATTACGCAGTAGATAGCACCTTTATCAATACCATGCAACTTTCCTTTGTGGCAGGAAAAAACTTGCCAGCAGTGCAGAAAGATTCCGCAAGTAGTTTTGTTTTGCTCAATGAATATGCCGTTAAAAAATTGGGACTGGGAACACCACAAGAAGCATTAGGTAAAATTATTTTGAACTCGGATAATGCAGAACTAAGCATTGTAGGGGTAGTGAAAGATTTTTGTAATAGCCGCTATCAGGGTGAAAAAGAGCCAATTGTGTTTCACTATGACCCTGCAAAGTTTCAAGTTTTGTCCATTAAAACCAGCCCTCACACCGACCAGACAGCTTTCACTGCGGACATCAAAGCAATGTGGAAACGCCATTATCCCAAGGAGGAAATGGGCTTTTCTTGGTTTGCCAAAGACCTCTACGAGCATTATTACCCAAGAGATTCCATGAATTTTTTTGGCATGATTTCCTTAGTCATTTTAGTAATTGCAGTGATGGGCTTGTTGGGCATTGTTACTTACACCACTGAAAAGAGAGTCAAAGAAATAGGCATAAGAAAGGTGATGGGTGCGTCAGTAAGGCAGATAACACAAACATTGTCTTGGAGTTTCATTAAAATGTTATTGATAGCAGGTAGTATCGCCTTGCCCATAGGTTATGGCTTGGGGGTATTGGTTTTGAGCTTTTTTACCTACCACAAGGGTATAAATTTTATGCTTATGGCGGCTTGTTTCTTGTTGATTCTCTTGATAGCTCTGGTTACAATTGGAGGAATGGCTATCAAAGCGGCAGTGGCAAATCCTGTGAAGTCGCTAAGGTCGGAATGAAAAATACAATAATAGTTGAATAGTTAGTTGTTAAATAGTTAGTTGTTAAATAGTTGGTTGTTAAATAGTTGGTTGTTAAATAGTTGGTTGTTAAATAGTTGGTTGTTAAATAGTTGGTTGTTAAATAGTTGGTTGTTAAAAACTTTGAACCAGAAACTTTGAACTTTGAACCAGAAACCATGAACTTGTATTTTAACTATTCAACTATCCATCTATCAAGCTATCCAACTATTGTATTTATTGCATTTTAAAATTCCAGATTTTGTATTTAAAGCATTTATAATTCATAACTCATAACTACATGATTATCAATTACTTTAAAACTACGTTGCGATATAGCTTAAAGCACAAACTGCACACATTCATCAATGTGATAGGCTTGGGAGTAGGCTTGGCGGTGTGCCTGTTGGTGAGCCTGTATGTGGGCTTTGAGATGTCTTATGATAGGCATTTGGGCAATATTTGGCGACTATATGTGGAGAATTATGAAAATGGGGTGCTAAGTGTGAAAGACGGCAATACGCATAGTGCGGCAGGAAGTACGTTAAAAGCAGAAATCCCTGAAATAGAGGAATTTACACGGGTTTTTAATCATGGGGAGCAAGATTTTGCGATAGTGGTAGATGACAAACCACTTTTGCAGAAGCAAGTATTTATGGTAGATGAGGAGTTTTTACAACTCTTTGATTGTAAGGTGATTGCAGGTAATCCCAAAGAAATGCTTGCCAAACCTTATACTGCCTTACTTACTCGCTCTACTGCCCATAAACTCTTTGGAAATCAGGAAGTTTTAGGGAAAAATGTACGATTTTCTGGTGGCTTTTTTGAAGGGAACTATACGATTACAGGTTTGATAGAAGATTCCCCAAAAAATACGCACCTCAAATACGAAATGTTGCTCTCTTTCCAAACGCGCTATTCCAAAGGACTGCAAGACAATTGGGAAAATTATTGGGAATATACCTACCTAAAACTCAAAGACAATGCTGATACAGAGTTAGTGAGGAATAAAGTGAAGCAAGTCAGTGCCAAGCATTTGAAAAGTGAGAACATTGGGCTAAATATGCAGTATGCTCCTGATATTCACCTACATTCGGATTTGACTTATGAAATAGAGGCAAACAACAAAGCAGAAATTGTCTATTTTTGGGCATTGATTGCCGTTTTTATCTTGGCGATTGCTTGCCTGAACTACATCAATTTGGCTACGGCAAAGTCATTTTTACGCTCCAAAGAAGTTGCCTTGCGGAAGACAATCGGAGCAAATCGCTGGCAGGTGGTGCAACAGTTCCTCATTGAGGCGTGTTTTTTCAATGCAATTGCGTGGGGAATCGCCTTGCTCTTGGCAGATTTGAGCCTTCCATTTTTTGCACAATTGATGGACAGACCACTTTCTTGGAATATTTTTGAGAATTATTTTTGGACTTTTCCAATAGTATATGCGTTCAGTGTGCTTGCTTCTGGCTTCTATCCTTCCTTTGTCCTTTCCGCTTTTAAACCGCTTTCCATTTTCCAACAAAAAACGCAAGTAGGCAATGTCAATCTCCGCAAAGCATTGATAGTCTTGCAGTTTATGGTTTCTATTTTGCTCATTAGTGGGACTATTCTGGTCTTAGAACAAGTCCAATTTTTACGCAAACACGAAACTGGACTTAACTTAGAACAAATGCTGGTCGTGAAAGCACCGCAATACGATTGGCGACAAGATAGCATTTATAGAGAAAAGTTTGATGTTTTTAAAAATAATCTCCTCTCTATCAATTATATAGAAGGAGTTACCACCTCTTCCGTAGTTTCAGGTGCGGGGCTTGCGACCATTGGAGGAACTTCTTCGGGGGTGCAGTGGGCAAATGGAAACGTGAATGTAACGAGTACAAT
>JALOMS010000783.1 GCA_025455345.1 Thermoflexibacter sp.
GGAATCCCTTTCTTGGGATGCCTTTTGTGAAAAAGTGAAAAAAGCAGGATATGATGGTGTAGAAACAGGGCTTCCCTTAGATGAAAATGAGAAAAAAGCTATTTTAGAAACTTTAAAGAAACACAACTTATTACTCATTTGCCAATATTATCAGTCTTTTGAAAGAGATTTTGATACGCATTATCAAAACTATGAAAAACATCTCCGTAATCTGGCGGCTGCCAAACCCATGCTCATCAACTCTCAAACAGGAAAAGACTATTTTACCTTTGAACAAAATAAAAAATTAATAGAATTGGCAGACAAAATTTCAAAGGAAACTGGCATAAAAATAACCCACGAAACTCACCGTAATAAGTTTAACTTTGCAGCGCATATTACCAAAGATTATTTGGAAAAGCTCCCAAATCTAATAATGACCTTAGACATCTCGCATTGGTGTAATGTACATGAAAGTCTATTGGACGACCAACCAGAAGCGATTAGTTTGGCTCTGACCCGCTCAGACCATATACACGCAAGAGTAGGACACCAAGAAGGTCCTCAAGTAAACGACCCACGTGCGCCAGAATGGGCAGACGCACTGAATCATCACTTAATCTGGTGGGACAAAATCATAGAAATACAAAAACAAAAAGGGACAAGTATTTTTACCATTACGCCAGAGTTCGGTCCATCAAACTATCTCCCTGCTCTACCTTATACGCGCCAACCTGTTGCTAATCAATGGGATATTAATGTTTTTATGATGGAACTTCTCAAAAAAAGGTATCAGTAAAAAGCGCAATATTTTTTTAATATATGAAAACTATCCAAATAGATAATACTTGGACTTTATTCTTAGATAGAGATGGAGTCATTAATCGCAGACTTATAGATGATTATGTCAAAACATGGGCAGAGTTTGAATTTATGCCTTTTTTCAAAGAATCTCTTACATTATTAAGCCCTCTTTTTAGTCATATATTGGTCGTTACTAACCAACAAGGCATAGGCAAAGGGCTTATGAGCGAACAAGACTTAGCGCGTATTCACCAAAATATGCAGTCTGAGTTACAAGGATTTAGCTCAAAAGTAATCATAGATAAGGTTTATCATTGTCCTTCTCTCAAATCTGCTAATGACATAAATCGCAAACCTGAAATAGGCATGGCGCTACAAGCTAAAAAGGACTTTCCTCTCATAGAATTTGATAAATCTATTATGATTGGAGATAGTATTTCTGATATGGAGTTTGGGCGGAGAGCGGGCATGATTACCATATTTTTTGACCAAGAAATCATTAGCCCTGAAGAAGAGCAACTCATTGATTACAAATGCAATGATTGGAAAGAAGTAGTTGCATTATTTTTAAACAAGTAATAAAAATAATAACATATTTGGTCTTTTGACAGCTTTACTAATTCACCAAGGATTAGTAAAGTTATATCATTGTTTAAGGGGTCAAGTAAAAGTTATCGTGTATTTGGTTTTGATATTTCTAATAATATCCTCCACTACCCTACTCAAGGTCTGTGCAGATAAATAGTCTTTAATTTCCAGCCATGGGCTCGGACGACCACTACCAGGCAAATCTGCTATTCCTGCTTGTTTGGAGCCTTCCTATTGCTCTATCCACGCACTCACTGTGTCCAATTTTACCCCATACAGCCTTGCTATGGTCGCGCTGTCTTTCCCTTGTTAGACTCGCCTGACTACGCTGACACACACACTGATTGGGGCTTGCTCTGACCAGCTTTTCCAAGTACAACTCTTCCTCGCTGTTTAAACTAATAAGTAATTGAGCATTTTTACAGTAAAATATGCTTTAGCATGTTCTGCTCATTATCAAGCATTTGCATACCCAGAAGGGTATGCTAAAGTATCAATTTAATTTGGCTTAAACAAAACCCAAAGTGTTTCCCAATTTAAAATTTGGAAAAATAGATAGTAAATCATTGACTGTCAGTTTTTTAGTCAATATTTCTGCAAGTACAGTGCGGTAATCAGTGGTTACTGCCAAGTCCACACCGTTGTCTAACTGCTCAGTTGCAAGTCCATTCCATTTGCCGTACATTTGCCCGCCTTTAATGTTTTTGCCCAAGACAAACATAGCCCCACCATAGCCGTGGTCAGTGCCGTAGCTTCTGTTGCCTTTTAGTCTTCTCCCAAACTCACTCATTACCAATACAGTAAGTTTATTTTGGTACGCGTTTAAGTCATTATAAAAGGCTATTAAACCTTCTGAAAGCGTTTTTACTAATTCATTGAAAGTCCAAGATTGAAATTCGTGCGTGTCCCACCCCCCCAAGTCGGCAGTGGCAAGGTGCAAACCTACGTCCATTTTTATCACTTGGGCAATGTTTTTAAGCCGATTCGCAAAATCCTGAGCGTAGTATTCTTTGGGGTAAGAGGCAGCAGATTGGTAGCTTTTAGGTTGCTTTTGCTGAACGGTTTTAATCGTTTTCAAAGTTTTCTGAACCATATTTCCTAAAAGAGAATCATCATCATAGAGGGTTCGCAAAATACCTTTTAGTTTTGTATCTCCCTTCAAATCAAAGTTTTGAGGACTACTCATCGAGATGGCTTGCGTACTTCCCAAGAGTGATAGAGGCATGGTATCTGCCCCCAAAGCGGGGAGTACAGTGCTGATATTTGCTTGTTTTAAATAACGAGC
>JALOMS010000217.1 GCA_025455345.1 Thermoflexibacter sp.
TCCCAATCTCCCGCCCGCTATTTCCCCGCTGTGTATTCGGACAGACGGATTTGCGCGCAAAAATCTCACAAACAACCCCAACCGAGGGACAAGTTCGACCATACGATGGAACGTGGCCGTACTCCACATTTGAGCTACGCTGAAAACCTCATCGAAATACGGAGCAGCCGAGGCGTCCTGCGGAAGACCGGAAGTGGGAGGGCTCGACGAATCGCGACAGACGTACATTGCTAACGAAGTGTCGCCGCTGAACACGTAACCGTTACTTTCAACTACGGCATCACGATGAATGTGAACGTACAGCAAAAAGGGCGGCGGGGTGGTGTAGAAGTGTCGGGGGTATGAGTCGCCGTTGTTTGGCCAATACTGGTTCCGGTTGATGGGTTTGTTGTAGAAATAAAGCGTTTCGAGAGATCGAAGATCGATGGCGTCCGTTTGAAGGTCGCGACTACACTTGCGGTCGAATATCGAGTCGTATCTCATCTTTATCACATCCTGGCTTTCAATCCACTTGCACAGCTGATCGTCGCCAGTCCACCGGAAATAGGACTGTATCAGTACATTCGAATGGTCCGTCATTGAGTTCCAGTTGGCCGCCGTTGGACCATTGTTTATGTCGAGCTTAGTGCGTGCAGTCTACAACAGTCACACGTTTCATTGCAAAATAACCTGTTAAAATTGTCCACTCTACAGATAAGTCTAGCGTTTCATCGAGTGTTCATCAGTCTATTAATAATTATTCCAGAAGCATTCTGCTAGGTTGCAATGTGAAATAAACACACACCAAAGTAAATATATACATTATACACACTCCAGCTGCACTGATATCGACCCGACTTTGAAGCTGAAGTAGTTAAATTTCGAGTTCAAATGTAGTCAAATAAATGAGACGAAGCACATCAAGAAATAGTTAGCTAACCCTACGTGATTTGTACTAATATGAACCTGTATTAGAGCGACTAAGAACGGTGTACGCCGTTTTATAAAAGGCTCAATCACTGATTTAGGGTGTGAACTCGTGAAGGAAAAAATATAATCTCAGGATGTTAGTCATTGCATGTTTCTATGGAGCGGAATCGTGTTTCGGGCTTGCAACTGTTGACCTGTGTCATGAGGTTTTGGTTACTGCGTGGTGTCGATGATTAGGCTACAGCAGGAATCGCGTCTACTGTTGAGCTGACCCCAATTGACCTTGCGAATTTAACCCACTCTTTGAAGTACAGCAACGTTTCGTAGAGTGACCTGCGTCTGCCAAGGTAACACAACTGTCGTGATGTGCCTGTGATGCTGTGCCAGTACCGCCATGTAGTCGTCATCTCCTCCCCAAACGAACTTCAATTGTTTAACATCGAGCACTGAGTCGTTCCAAGTTTTGTCTCCCCCACCGCTGACTCTTCCTTGCAATTCCTCGATAATCCATTGGTCTATGACATCTGTAAATTCATCTAAATCAACATCTTCCTCTTCTTCTTCGTTATTTTCTTGGTCTCTAAACACATCTATTTCCAGACCAACCAATTTACCTGCTAATTTGATATTTTGACCACCTTTCCCTATTGCTAAGGATACTTGGTCTCTTTTGAGGAAAACAGCCGCTCTTCCGTTGCCTGCGTCTATCTTAATAGAAGTGATTTTGGCTGGGCTTAAGGCTCTGGCAATAAATAGCTCTACATTGTCAGTATAGTTAATAACATCTATATTTTCATTGTCCAATTCTCTTACTATACTGTGGATACGTGAGCCTTTCATACCTACGCAAGCACCTACTGGGTCTATTCGGTCGTCGTAAGATTCAACAGCCACCTTTGCTCTCTCCCCGGGTTCTCTGACAACTTTGCGTATGGTGATTACGCCCTCAAATACTTCAGGTACTTCTCCTTCAAATAGTTTTTCTAAAAACATGGGAGAGGTACGAGAGAGAATAATTTTAGGTGTACCATTATTCATTTCTACTCTATGAATAATCGCTTTTACGGTATCTCCCTTGCGGAAACGGTCTTTGTAGATTTGTTCGTTTTTAGGGAGGACAAGTTCTTTTCTATCAGCGTCTAACAAAAGAATTTCTTTATTGGGCAATACTTGATACACTTCACCAACGATGATTTCGCCGACCTTGTCCTTGTATTTTTGGAAAAGTAATTCTTTTTCAAGGTCTTTGATTTTTTGTATGAGTGTCTGACGTGCCGTCTGTACCAATCTCCTCCCGAAATCTCCATCTATATTTACATTTTCGGCGACTTCTTCTCCTATGTCAAAGTCAGCATCTATTTTTTTTGCTTCGGAGAGAGGTATCTGTGTATTGGGGTCTATCCCTTCTGTATCATTAGCCACTACGTGCCTATATCTTAGAATTTCCAAATCTCCTTTTTCTACGTTGATAATTACGTCAAAATTATCGTCAGTGTGAAATTTTTTCTTAATCATCGTTCTGAATACGTCTTCTACAATGCGAATCATCGTAGGACGGTCGATGTTTTTTTGCTTGGCAAACTCTGCAAACGATTCTATTAATATGCTTGCGTCCATATCCTTAAAAATGAATTAGTTAAAATTTATTAAGACGGTGGTTTGTTTGATTTCTGCAAAGGCAATCCCCAGAAGCATCTCTTCTGGTTTTATTTTTGCCCCGTCTTTTTGCTTATGCTCTTTTTTATTTTTTTCTGGCAATAGTATAATTTTATCTTCGCTTACTGCTTGTAAAATTCCATGCTTAATCGTGCCGTCAGTGAGTTCGACTTTGAGTTTTCTTCCGATTCGACTCAGGTATTGGCGATTCATTTTGAGGGGGAGGTCTATTCCCGTAGAGCTAACTTCCAACAAATAACTGTCCTCAAAAAGATTTTGATTTTCTATCATTTCTCCCACTTTTCTACTGACAGAAGCGCACTGGTCAAGCGTAATTCCTTTGTCTCCATCGAGCAGAATTACCAATTTGTACTTCCTGTTTTTCTCGTAAATCTTCAAATCTACCAAAAATAAGTCTTCAGAAAGGGCAGTTTCTATGATTTCCTTTATTTTATTTTTCAAATCCATTGTGTATATAGAATAAAAAAGGGGAATCACTTCCCCATTTTTAAAACGTCTTTCTACTAAAATCATTACAAAGTTAGGATTATTTTTTGAATTAAACAAGAGTAAGGTATATAATTTTGTTTTACCTTTGAAACTTTGAATCGTTATCAAAACAAAAAATTACTTTTAAGATTATTCAACATTTATTCATTCATGTTTCGCGATTATTTACAGCTCCATTTTATTGTTTTACTTTGGGGGTTTACTGCAATTTTAGGTAGATTGATTCATGTGCCTTCTTCTGAGTTGGTTCTTTATCGGACTTTGCTTGCTTGTTTGGGCTTGTTTGCTTTGTTGCTGCTTCGCAAAGAAACCATGCTAATTAGTAAAAATGCGATTATCAAAATTATGTTTACAGGCGCATTGATTTCTTTGCATTGGATACTTTTCTTTGAAGCGGCGAGGGTAGCCAATGTTTCAGTCTGCTTAGCAGGCATGGCTACAAGCTCTTTGTGGACGGCAATCTTAGAGCCGTTTATAACCAAACGACCAATCAAGTGGTACGAAGTAATTTTGGGCTTGATAGTTATTTTAGGATTGTATATTGTTTTTCACTTTGAATTTCAATATGTTGAAGGACTTGTCATGGCAATATTTTCAGCTCTTTTAGCTTCCATATTTAGCATTACCAATTCCAAGTTTGCGCTTAGATACAATCATTTTACGATTACTTTTTATGAGATGATAGGGGCTTTTTTGGCAACTGTCGTGATGATTCCTACTTATAATATATTGGTGAATGGAAATATTGGTTTTCAGTTACTCCCCAATTTCAAAGATTGGTTATATATAGGTATTTTAGCAATAGTTTGTACGGTTTATGCTTATTCGGTAGCAGTAGAATTGATGAAAAGGATTTCTGCGTTTGCTATTAATCTTACCGTCAATTTAGAACCTGTGTATGGCATTTTATTGGCTGTGCTATTTTTTGATGAGCATAATAGCATGACCAAAGAGTTTTATTTTGGCACATTGATTATACTTCTTGCAGTTTTGATATATCCAAGCATTAAAAAATGGGATGAGAAAAGAAAATGGGTAGAAGAAAAATTATAAAAATAGAAATCAACTCATAAACCCAAAAACTTTAAAACAAGCATGAAAGAGGATTCGTTTTTTTTGCCCTTATTCATTAAAGAAACTCTTTATCTTTTTCATAAAGAGGCTAATATATATGCCAATGTCTCTGAGGAAGTGCCTACTTTGCTTGCCTCTGAATCTAACTTGCAAGAACAAACTATGCAAAATTTGCCTTTTTTAGTCTTGCATGAGGAAGCTATGCCTCTGCCCCCTCCTTTGGAAGAATTGCTTGGTAATATTCTCAAAGCAATTCGTATTCCTTTGAATCAAATAGAAAAACGTTCTTTGGGTGATTTTCAGCCAATAATGGCAAAAGAGCGTACTTTTATTCTTATTTTTAGTTCTTCTTCTATACCTAAGTTATTTTCATCTTTGGAGAAAAATAAGACCAGAGCCTTGACCCAAGATACACAAGTTTTGTTTTCAGACGCATTGGCTGAATTAAGTAATGACAAAACAAAGAAAATGGCTCTTTGGACGGAGCTTAAGCGAGTATTTACTTAGGAAAATACATGAGAACTGAATTAAAATGATTTTATTAGACAATCTTCAGTATTTAGACTTGTAGATTTGTTTGAAAGACCTATTAAAATCGATTCATTATCAATTCAAGCGAAAAAATCAAAGTTAATTTGTATAATTCTAAGAAATTATATTCCTTAGCTAAATAGAAACCTGAAAATACGAAAATGGAAACAAAAGCAGAAAAACCACGTCTTTCTTTTTGGCAAATTTGGAATATGAGTTTTGGATTTATGGGTATCCAATTTGGCTTTGAGCTACAAAACTCCAATGTGAGCCGTATTTTTGAAACTTTAGGCGCAAATAAAGATGAAATTCCTATTCTTTGGATTGCCGCTCCCGCTACGGGGCTTTTGATACAGCCTATCATTGGATATCTCAGCGACCATACTTGGCATCCGCGTTGGGGGCGAAGAAGACCTTTCTTTTTCATAGGGGCTTTGTTGGCTTCTATTGCTTTGATTTTCATGCCTAACTCCCCCGAATTGTGGATTGCGGGAGGTATGCTTTGGATTATGGACGCTTCTATTAATATTTCTATGGAGCCTTTTAGAGCCTACGTAGGCGATATGTTGCCTTCCCAACAACGTACTACGGGGTTTGCCATGCAAAGTTTTTTTATTGGAGTGGGTTCTGTGATAGCCGCTTTATTGCCTTGGATATTTGCCAATTGGTTTGACGTAGCCAATACAGCACCTGCGGGCATGATTCCTCCTTCTGTCAAATGGTCTTTTTATGCGGGTGCATTTGCCTTCTTTACTTGTGTGCTTTATACGGTTCTTTCCTCTAAGGAGTATCCTCCTGACGATATAGAGGCTTTTAATAAAGAAAAATCAGAAATCAAGTTTATAGATGGGGTAAAAGAAACTTTCTTAGGTATATTTAAAATGCCTAAAACCATGACTCAATTGGCAGTAGTCCAATTTTTCACTTGGTTTGCCCTTTTTTGTATGTGGATATATACAAACAATGCCGTTACTAACTATTTATATGGCACATCAGACCCTACGAGCGAGCTATACAATGAAGGCGCAAATTGGGCTAATGTTTGCTCCAGTATCCGCAACTTAGTAGCCGCCACAGGAGCTTTTCTCATACCTATTCTTGCCCAAAAGACAAGTCGTAAAACAGCTCACTTTATTTGTTTGTGTATAGGAGGTGTAGGTTTGCTTTCCATTAACTTTATACCTGCTCCAGTATATTTAGCCGTTTCTATGGGTATGGTAGGGATTGCATGGGCAAGCATTTTATCTATGCCTTATGCCATGTTAGCTGGTGCTTTGCCTGCGGGTAAAATGGGCTATTACATGGGGGTTTTTAACTTTTTTATTGTTATCCCTCAGCTCGTAGCGGCAGGCGCATTGGGCTATATCACCACACAAATCTTTGGGGGGAATACACTTTATACCATTGCTTTGGGTGGAGTTTCTATGATTTTTGCAGGTTTGTTATGCCTAAAAGTCAAAGATATAGATGATAGGTAGTAGGTAGTAGTGAGTGGTGAGTAGTGAGTGGTGAGTGTATTTAATCAATTGTTTTTCAGATTATTATAAACAAAATAGTATAGATTAATTTTAAATAAGCACTTGAATAGTTATGAGTTATGAGTTATAAATTATGAGTTATAAATTAAATCGCAACGGCGAATCGTGTAACATTTGCAATAATATAATTTATGAAACTGATATTTCTGTATTTGATTGTAGTAGTAATGCTGTTTTCCTGCAAAAAAACAGAAGTAAATAACACCGTAAACTCTGTACAAGAAATCATAGATGATATGAGTCTGCCACATGAAGGCAAACCAAGCGGAGTGCCATCTTCCTATGATTGGGCGGCAAAGCCACGTATAGGCATGGGCAATGACCCAGCTAATTTTACTGCCTTTATCGCTTGGGGACAACTTTATGAGGCGGAAGAGAAAAATCCTGCAAGTAATACGCGCGTGGAGATTAGAAATATTAAAGCCTATTATCTAAATAAGAAAGACAAAAAATGGTATATTTTACAGCAATCGACCAAAGTAGAAGGCGCATTCTACACCGAAGATTTTGTAGATAATATTAACAAGCCAAGTGACGCAAGGGAAGAAAACGGCAGTATTTCTGTTACCGCAGGTCAGGGTTATAACTACCATTTTTGGACTCCTTTTCGCTCTAAAATTATTAAAGAAGATATTGGTGGAATTTTTACCACAGTGCAAGCACGGCTCATCGTAGGTAACAACTCCAAGCCTGACGACAGAGCAAGTGCCAGATATTTATTGAGCATGGGGGCGGACTATTGGGCAAAACTCGACTCGCAGTGGGATTATTTCAAGACCAATGGAGATGTAGGTATTGGCAGGTTCAAGTATGTGCGCTCTGAATGGCGCGCTTTCAATATGAGTACGCTTTCTGCCACCGAATTAAGAAACAATCCCCCCCCTTTAGAATAAGAAAAGAGAGGTAATTTTTTTTTATTATACATTCTATATGAGTAAGGAAAGCCATATTTTAAAAAATAAAAATGCACAGACTTTGTGGAGAGGATTAAAAATAATTCTTCGTTCTCTATTGATTTATATAAGTATAGTATTTGTCCACGAAGGCTATCTAAGGGAGGAATATGAGGAAAGAGCGGCTATTATTAGCGTGCAAGCCCAAGACAAAATCAAGACGCAATCTATTGATTCTGTGGCATATTGGGCGATAAAGGCACGCAACGACTTAAAAGTAGAGATTAGAGAAAAAGGCAATCCGATTAGTCAAAGATTAGCCGAACAGCGCAATCTAAAAAAATATGGCGACCC
>JALOMS010000218.1 GCA_025455345.1 Thermoflexibacter sp.
ATTGGCATAGTTTATTATAATCCTAAAACCGTAGAACATAAACGACTTTCTCCGATTTCAGAGCAAGAAATCAAACAAGCATTTGGGAATGAGAAAATTAATGTTTTCACTGATGCCAATATACTCAAAGAATTTTTGATACAGCAGTCATGGACAAACGCAAACTTATTGATGATGAGTTCTGGAACTTATGACAATATCAATCTAAAAGAGTTAGCTGAGAAAGTCTTAGGCTAAGACATTCATAGATTTTATCTTTTCATCTTAAATACCTTATTCATTTTCCCAATGAAGATTTTTTACTTTTTATTGGCGATTTTACTACTTCCTTCTTTTGCTTTTGCTCAAAAAAAGAAGGTCTTATTTGATGCAACAAAGGCAGAAACCGCAGGAAATGCAGATTGGGTAATAGACTCCGACCAATTCAATTTGGAGTTTGGGAAAGGACGCAGACAATCCAACCCCCAACGCTTCCCTACGCCTTCCGCATCTCAAGTAAAAAGCAATACTCCAGAAAATTTCTGGAAAGGCGGGCTTTCTGCTTGGGCAATAGATTTGGTCAAAAGAGGATACCAAGTAGAAACTCTGCCCTCCTATGCTCAAATTACTTATAATAGCAAGCAAAATCCTCAAGATTTGTCTAATTATCAATTATTTGTAATCTGCGAGCCAAATATTAGATTTTCAAAAAGTGAGCAAGAAGCTCTGATGAATTTTGTAAAAAATGGAGGAGGTTTATTCATTATCGCAGACCATGCCAATTCTGATAGGAACAATGATGGCTGTGATTCGCCCTGTGTTTGGAACGAGTTTTTTAAAAACTTCGATTACCCTTTTGGGATAGAGTTTGCCTTAGATAACATCAAGGAAACATCGACTAATATAGTTGATAATAAGATATTTACTAATGGAAAAGCTGGTACAGTCAAAAGCCTCAAGTTCAGCAATGGCGCAAGCATAACTATTCGCAACAACCAAATCGCTAAAGGACTTGTTTATCAAAATCGTACTAAAAAGGAAGGTAAGACAGGACTTCTCTTTGCGTATGCGACCTATGGAAATGGACGAATCGCCGCCATGGGAGATAGCTCTCCTGCTGATGATGGAAGTGGGGACATCAAAGATAGGCTATGGGAAGGTTGGAAAGAAGAGGCGGGCAGTCATAGGAATCTTATTATTAATGCAACTATTTGGTTATTAAAAGATTAGTTGATATTATACTACCAGAAGTTACTTAACTTTTATTACTGTTTGTTGGACAAAGTGAGCAACCTAAGACATCAAGTTGCTCACCTTAGCATTCCGATTTAGACAAGTATCAGAAAGTGTACCTCTCCCCTACGCTATTGCTTTATAGTCTTACCTAACGTTTTATTGGGCGATTGCTAATATTTCTTTTATCCAGAAGTTTCCTTCTTTTTTCAGTATATAACGCTGTTCTTCATTGAACTTGCGAAGATTTAGGCTTTCTACGGTATATACCAAAGAGTCTGCCTTTTCTTTTGCAGGAATTACACTTACTTCATAATCAAACACTAAACTATCGCCTTTATCTGTCTTAGTATGTACCTTCATAAAGGTACGCTTTTCACTTAAGGGATAAATACTGTCTTGCTCTATTTTACCTAAAGAAAAATAGACAGGTTTACCTTTGACATTATCTTGGAACTGATACAATAAAAGTGATTGTCTTAGTGTATTATCTACAAAATGCTTATCAATAATACGCATCACTTTGTCTCTAATTTTGGCATCATTCCAATCTACCTTAGGCTTTTGGGCTGTGATTTCAGTAGTGCTATTTTCATCATTATTCCCAGAACCACACGCTACAATGAATAGACTCATTACAGCAAAAACAATTAGTCTTTGTAAAGATTTCATATTATTATTTTGATTTAAAGGGCGCAAAATTAATTTTTAAAGCTGTGAAACAGAAAGTTTTAACAGTTTTTAAATTTATTTATTTATTTTTTGCTTTGCCTTTGCTTCTATTTCTTGATACTTCTGAGCGTAATAATTAGCCATGACAGTATCTTTTTTGTCCCTATAAGTTGCCGCCAAATTTCCCAAAATAATTTTGTCATTGGGTCTAAGCGTGTATGCTTTTTTAAGGTTAGTAATAGCCTCGTCCAGCTTTCCTCCATAGAGTTTGATAGTTCCAATATTCGTGTAGGCTTCCACCATATTGGGATTTAGACTTAAGGCTTTTTGGCACTGTTCAAGTGCTTTATCAAATTCTAAATATCTAATATAATACATTCCATAAGTCAAATGCCATTCTGCCTTCAAATCATTGGTATTCGCCAGAGTTTCCGCTTTTGCCAAAAAATCTCTTGCTTTTTGGGCATCATAGATAAAAGCATAGTTAAAAGCCATATCTATATAATATCTGAAAGTATTGGCTAAGGCAGGATTCATTGCTATGGCTCTTTCATAGCCTTTGATTGATGTTTCGAAATCATTCAATTTATAGAGTGTATGACTAAGCTGGAAAGTTGTAATAGCGTCAGGGCGAATCAAATTAGCCTTATCTAAGTCAGCAAAAGCCTGCTCATATTGCTGTTTGTTCAAATAAATATTTCCTCGCAAGTAGTAAGCCAGCTCATCATTTGGGTATTTTTGAATAGATTGTGTGAGTAAATCTTCGCTACTTTGCCATGTAGTTGTTCGTTGCCATGCCGCATAGCCCCATACTAAAACAATGATAATCAGTAAGGGATAATAAATAATAGGCTTATCCTTTTTCACCAAAAAAGAATATAAACCTACTCCCACCATACACAAACCTATATAGGGCAAGTACGCTTTGTAGGCTATCCACAACAAATAGCCGTCCGTAGGAATCAAAAGAGCAGGCAACAAATGTAACAAAAAGAATAATAAGCCCATCGTAAATTCTCGATTGAGGATTTCTCCTTTGCGATAAAGGAGCATGGCTAAAAAACCTCCAGTGAGGACTATGCCTAAAATTCCTAATAAAAGACTTGTTTTGTCTATGATTACGGGATTGATAAGACCCGAATTTAAAGGTACAAAAAACTTACCCACATAAGTAAGTAAAGCATAACCACTAAGTAATGTTTTCTGTCCTGAAGAAATCACCGTATTGGCAATATAAGATGGAGATGAGTCTATGCCTATCTGTAACCCTATCACCAAAACAATTATAAGCGGAGCCTTGTCCCACCATATTTTTTTATTCCAATTTCTTTTTTCAAAAAAATCCAATATAAAAAATACTAACAGGTTCACCCACGCCAAATGTTGCAAATAAGCAGTTGCCCCAAAAGCCAAGATGCTTATACCATAGAAAACCCATTTTTTTCTTGTTTTTTCTTCTGCGCGAAGATAGAAAAGATACGACAATAGGCTTAATAAATAGAATATAGAAGTAAATAAATTTCCTTGGCGAGAAGTCCACGCAACTACGTCTGCGTGCAAAGGATGTATGCCCCACAAAAGAGCTACTAATAGACCCCAAGTCGGTTTTTTAAACAAAAAAGCTACAAAAAAGTAAACTAAGATTGTATTTATCAAATGAAAAGATAATCCTAACCATTTGATAGTAGGAGTATTACTTAGATTTTTCCCTCCTGTCCAATAAATCACATCACTGAACAAAACAGGATAAAAAACAAAAGAAATAATGACAAGAATGCCTATTAAGTATAAATATGGGTTACGCCACATAATCAAATATGAATAAAATGAAAAACTCCGCAAAAGTAGTCTTTTTAATGAAAGCAAAATTTAAGGATTTACATTTTAACACTTTTTAAACGGATTTTATCTCTTTTCACTTCCTTTTATTAGTAATTTTGCGGGCTTTTTAAGATTCTATAAAAAGCCAATTAATAAACCAATTTAATTTATGAAAAAGTACAATTTATTTTTCGCATTTATTATAGGAATATGTATGCTTTCTGCCTGTGGAGGCGGTAATAATCAAGGAGCTAATAAAAATACTGATGTTTTTGGGGAAGCTGATAGCCTAAGTCCCCATAAAGGTAGAGCATCAGAAAATATAGCCAAAGCAACCATCAATGGAAGAGAAGTAGAATTCAAATTTATGGATTCTGGGCTAACAATTTCAGATTCTATCCCTTTCTCTCAGAGTGCAGATAGCAAATATACTTCTTTTAGTTTTGAGTTGGGTTCTGATGCTCAGTTAAGAGAAAAAATAGGAATCACGCTTATCAATCATAATATCGGGAAAGACAATCTTCCTTTTAAAGTAGAACCTACCAAACAAGAAGGCAAGCAAGCAAAATTAGATTTGAGTATCCAAAAATCCAGTGTTTTTATTAATTATAACAATACTGATGGATTTACTTGCTCCATTACCAAATTTAATGATAGTGAAATAGAAGGAAACTTTTTTGGAGATGTACGCAATAGTGGCGGGCGAACTATTAAGGTAGAAAACGGATATTTTAAAGTAGCTATTAAGAAAATTGAAATGAAATTACAATAAGTAAGTGCCTACTTATCAAACAAATAAAGCCAACTTGTTCCTAACAGTTGGCTTTATTTATTCTAAGGATAGATAGGAATTGCGTTACTGATTTCTTTGATTAATCAGACGCAGGGCATCATCATTCCCTGTCATCTGCCAATGCCCCAAAATAGCGGGTATATTTCCTATTTCATTGAGTTTATCTAAAAAATCTTTGATTCGGAAAGGTTCTTTGTTTAGCTCTTTCATTCTTGCAAAATCAGCTATATTGCTTTCAATCAGGTATTTGCCTGTAATATAGCTCGTCCCGTATCCGGGTTGGCGCATGTATAGGTGTTGCTCAAAAATCCTCAATTCTTTTTCTGTCTTCATCCACCCGCGAGGGGTATATTCCGAATGTATCTTGCCTGCTTCTTCCATTGTCATCTCATTGGCGTGGGCATAGAGAGAGCCTAAACCGCGAGCCGCTCTTTGAGCAAGCATGATGTAAACAATCTCGCGCGCATGAGGATTGTCTTCGTACAAGCCTACGTGCATGAAAGTTTCTTCTACGCCTGTGGCTATTCCTTCATTGTGCGAATCAAAAATATTATACAGCAAAGGACTTCTACGAATTTCGCTGGCGTGAGGAGATAAGTCCATTTGGGCAAGCTCAAACCAATGATAAAAATGAGAATAAAGCGGTCTGGGGTCGTAGTGTGCCGTAATCCAAAAGAAATGGCGTTTTTCTTTTGGAACAAATTTGCCTAAGTGTGCTTGTAAGGCTGGATAGAAATAGTCTTTGACACTTACAATTTCTTCTTTATCCAAAAAACTGAGTAAACTTTTTGCAGATTTTTCAGCTAATTTCTGATAGGCTTCTGGCGAATCTGCATCAATCAAGGGTGGTAAATTTCTATTTTTATGCTCTTCTAATTTTAAAGCAGACCATGCCCTTGCAAGCTCCCTTTTGAGCAATAGGACTTCTTCTTCCCAAGTAAGAGGAACAAGATGAACATTTTGCTGATACCAAGTATAGTTTTCTTTTCCTATACCTGATTCTCCTGTTTTCTTTTTTCCCTCTTGTTCTAACCAATTTGCCAAGTCATCTGTAGATTGGATAGCCACTTGGATAGCCTCTGCTAATTCTGTATCTTGCTTAATATCATTTTGTTCCAAGAGATGTTTTAAGTCCTCACTTTGAGAACGTATATCTCTTATACCTGTATTCCAAAGGTCTTTAGCATTCCCTGTTAGGTTAAGTTTTGCTTGAGAATTTAAAGGCGGAATTACTTTCAAATCATTGAGTAATCTTGCTTTTTCTGAAGGACTCAAAGGAAAATTATATGTCCAGATTTCGGTAGTTGCGTGATGTGTAGGTCCTTCGTGGGCTGGAACATCACTACGCTCTGTCCAAAATGATTTATAGAAAGCGGGGTCTCGCGCCCAAGGCTGTAATACTCTATAATTAAAATCAAAGCCGTTCATTTCTGCCTTTACTATGCACCAATCTACCCTTTGTTCTACTGTCCAGCGAGCCGTATCCATAGACAGAAGTTTCGCTTGTAGTTCTTTAAATTTGGGCAATCTCTTTCCAAAAGTAGCCATCGTATAATCGGGCGCACCCTCGCGCAAGGGAGGCTTTTCAAATGCCCTCCATTCTTTGAAAAGATTTACCAAATCTTGGTATTGGGCAGGAGAAAGATTTATCTTATCAGTTGCTTGCTTAGGTTCTTGCTTAGGTGAGCAACTTTGTATAATAAGGAATAAAATTAGGTTTAAAAGTAAAAAACTTAGCGTTAGGTGTTTCATAATCATTTATTTAAACGTTTTTATCTATTTGTTAAAAGATAGCATTTCCCTGCCTATACTATTTATTGGGTCTTTTCCAACGAATTGGCGCAGGTGGTTCGGGTTTAAGTGGAATGGTCTGGTTTGGCATTTGTTTTAATGCTTCTTGGACAGCCCGCTCCAATTGAGGGTCTTCTCCTCTCAAAACCTTATCAGGGTCTTGCAATACCTCAATATCAGGGGCAATGCCCTCGCCCTCTACTGCCCATTTGCCTTCTATGTCATAAAAACCTCCTCTGGGCGCGACCATTCTACCCCCATCTATGAAAGGCGGCGTATCCCAAGTGCCTACCAAACCTCCCCACGTGCGCGTGCCTACTAAGGTGCCGATTTTCATTTTCCTGAAAAGATAAGGTAATAAGTCGCCACCCGAACCTGCCCTTTCGTTGATAATCATCACTTTGGGACCCCAAACGCCTGCCATGGGTGTAGTAAAAGGACGATGGTCGTTCGCTCTACTATTGAAATAGCCGTGGAGTTGCCTTGCCATGATATCGACCATATAATCTGCCGCAGAACCACCGCCGTTGTTGCGCTCGTCTATAATCATTCCGCTTTTGTCTTGTTGTGCGAAATAATAACGATTAAAATAGGTATAACCTCCATTACCTGTATTGGGTACGTAAACATAACCCAATTTTCCTCCTGAAAGTCTTGCAACTTTGCGCCTATTCTCTTCTACCCAATCTCTGGAACGAAGTTGATTTTCATTGGCAATAGGAACAACAATGGCTGTACGCGCTCCCTGCAAAGAAGGCGTTTGATTCACTTTGAGATGAGTTTGCTTACCTACTGTTCCTTCAAAAAGACTATAAGGATTAGTAGGAGATTGTAGGGCTATCCCATTGACTTCCAGTAGATAATCACCTTCTCTCACGTCAATTCCTGGGGCAGAAAGCGGAGCTTGTAACTCTGGATTCCAATTTTCCCCCGTATAAATTTTTTTGATGCGATAATACCCATTTACCTCTTCTAAGTCCGCCCCCAACAGCCCAATAGGGACATTGCTGACTTGCGGAAAATCACCTCCATTTGTGTAAGAGTGCCCTACGGAAACTTCTCCACCTAAAATATCCACTACATAATTCAAATCAGTGCGATGTTTGACATGGTCTATCCAAGGGCTGTACCATTTATAAATATCGTTCCAAGGTGCGCCATGTACATTGTCCAC
>JALOMS010000219.1 GCA_025455345.1 Thermoflexibacter sp.
AGAATTATTAAACTTTTCTGACTAAGTAATCAATCAAAATTAGTTTAGATAATTATAAATATTTAATAACTAATACATTAACCAAATTTAGCACAACTTATGACTTATTGTCTGGCAATCAAATTGAAAACGGGAATAGTGGGCTTAGCAGATACTCGTCTTACATCAGGTAATGAATTTTCTATTGCTCGTAAAGTAACTGTACATCAAAGAGATAGACATTCATTGTTCATTATGACTTCTGGCTTGCGTTCTGTGCGCGACAAAGCCATTACTTACTTTAACGAAACGATAGAAGATGGGACTGCGAATTTTGATAAGATGTATAAAGCCGTCAATGCGATAGCGGCGCAGGTGCGCTCAGTAGCACGGGAAGACAAAGCGGCATTGTCTGAATCAGGCTTGTTTTTCAATCTGTATGCCATCATTGGTGGGCAATTAGAAAATGACCATGAGCCAAAACTTTATTTGCTCTATCCCGAAGGAAATTGGGTGGAAGTAGGACAAAGCTCACCTTATTTTATTATTGGCAACTACGGTTACGGTAAGCCTGTTTTAGTAAGGAGTTTGACTTACGAATCAAGCATAGAGTTTGCGCTGAAGACGGGTTTTCTTTCCTTTGATGCCACACGCCTAAGTTGCAATGATGTGGGCTATCCTATTGATGTATTGATTTACGAAAATGATTCTTTTAATATTCTGGAGCATAGATTCGAGGAGCATGATTTGATTGATATTTCAAAAGAATGGAACAAAGGAGTAACCGAATCTATCAATCGTATGCCAGATGATTGGATGCAACCTATTCTTACGAAAGTAACCCAAAATCATCTAAAGGCAACAGACTCCCACTTACCTCACTAAAATTAGTGTGTGCCACAAACCTCTTCTGTTTGGTGGGAAGAAGGGATTTTAGGACTTAAATATGGAATGCCAAGAGCTAAACCCCTGATAATAAAAAGTAGTGCGACGCATATAGCTAAATATGGTTTGAGTCTTTTGATTTTATTGCGGAATTGTATTGTTACCAAATTCCCTGATAAAGTAGTCAAAACCATCATAGGAATAGTGCCTAAACCAAAAATTGCCATATACATAGCACTGTCCAATAAACTTCCCGTAAGTACAGCTCCCGCTAAGGCAATATACACAAACCCACAAGGCAACATACCATTTAATAATCCAGTAATCAATAGATTAGCAGATGAAGGCTTAGCTATAAATTTGCCAAAAAGTTTTCTAAATTTTTTATGTAAAAATGTCAAACCCAACAGATTTGCCGTCTTATCTTGTATCTTGGAAGGCATGATGAATGCTAAAATGATGAGAATCCCTACAGTGAGAGAAAGCCACTGCTGATAGCCCAATTCTACAAAAGTACGCCCAAATGCCCCAGCAAATAACCCAATAATGCTATACATGATGACCCTACCCAGATTATAGAAAAGTGTGTCTTTGACTAAGGCTATACGCGTGCTTATATTCATAGGAATAGAGAGCGCAATCGCCCCACACATCCCTACACAGTGAAAACTTCCAAACAGTCCAAATAAAAAAGCACTCCAAAGCATAATGTGGTTGTTTAGTAATTAAAGGTTGTTTCTTTCAAATATTTTTTCCCATCTATCTCGAATTCCAAGCCTATTTTCCAGTTTCCATTGACCAAACGGGTAAGTGGAATCGCACAGAAGCCCTTATCATCTGTGATAAATTCTTGCTCAAAATCCAGCTTAGAAGAAGAGGGTCTGTAAAATAAAGCCTTTCCTTTTGTAATCATAGGTTTATCTCCAAAAAGTAAAGAAACATCTATGGATTTTTGCTCTCTGTTCAGGATTATTTTGATTTTATCGCCAAGCGCATCAGTGCGGGCGATAGTTTTCATATAATCATCATGCAGAAGTTCTTTCTGATAATAGTCTTGACTGACTAAGTTCACTTCTGAGCGCATTGCTACCACTACAAAATAACCAATCATCACAGCAAAAGCTACAAAAGTAATAACAATGATAACAGGAATTGAGATTTTCATAATAATGACAAATATTTGATGAAATAGATAAACTAAGAAATAAAAATAAATAAAATGCAATAGTAATATCTTTCAGAAAATAAGGACAATCTAAAAAGGAGATACAAATTTTGTTTTCAATGTCTTCATTAACTCTCCATTTTGATACAGCCCAATTTCCACTTTCGTATGAATCCCACTAAGAGAAGACGTTGGTAATTCTAAGAACAAAGAACCCTCCGCAATGCCTTCTGGACTTAGGGTAATTTCCCCCTTTGTTTCTTTGTTATCTCCGATTAGTTTAATAGTCCCTTTAGATGGCGAAATCAAACGCATCTGTACCGTTCTACCTTCATGAGACTTATTGATAATCTTTACGTTATACAGATTAGAGATATTTCCATTTTCTAACTTTTGGAAAGTAGTGCCTTGCGCCCTTAGTAGAGTAGCGTCTATGATGCCTCTGGTAAATAATAAGCCACCTGCAATGGACAAAAGCGCAACTAAAACAATAGAATAAGCGATACGGCGAGTATTGAAGTGGAATTTAGTACCGTTTTCTATGCCATTAATAGAGGCATAGCGAATCAATCCTTTGGGTTTACTGACTTTTTCCATGATTTCATCACACGCATCTATGCAAAGTGTACAGTTGATACATTCTAATTGGGTACCATTGCGAATGTCTATCCCTGCGGGGCAAACATGCACACACTGAGCGCAATCTATACAATCTCCTATCTTCCTTTCTTCCCCTTTCCTCATTTTTCCTCTTGGCTCTCCTCTTTTGTGGTCATAAGCTACGACGACCGAATCCCTATCGAGCATTACCCCTTGTAATCTTCCATAAGGGCAAGCAATCGCACAAACTTGCTCTCTAAACTTGGCAAATACAAAATAAAAAGCCCCACTAAAAGCAATCATCGCAAAAAAGCCTCCAATATGCTCTATAAAAGGCTCATTAATAATCTTATAAACTCCTTCTACTCCTATCAAATAAGATAAAAAAGTATTGGCTATCAACACCGCAAAAGCAAAGAAAATACTATGCTTTAACCCTTTTTTCCATATCTTTTCCCAAGTCCAGTCTGATTTATCCAATGCCTTTTGTTTCATATAATCACCTTCTATCAGATATTCTATTTTGCGAAAAACCATTTCTAAAAAAATAGTCTGAGGACAAGCCCAACCACAAAACACACGACCATAAACCACTGTAAATAAGATGACAAAAGCTAAAAAACTAAGAAATATTAATACCAAAATATACATATCTTGGGGGAAAAAGACCGTTCCCAAAATCACAAATCTTCTTTCCAAGATATTGATAAGTAGCAAAGGATAACCATTTATTTTGATAAAAGGAGCGATAAATAAAAAGGCAAGTAATAGATAACCAACTACTTCTCTGCTGATAGTAAACCTTCCACTTTGCTTTTTGACATAGACCCACTTGCGTTTGCCTGTCTTGTCTGCGGTTGCCAAGGTATCTCTAAAACTTGTTTTTGGTGCTGTTGATTGCATTTTAGTATGATTTATAATTACCTCAAAATTGGGACAATTGGACTTGCTAAAAAATGATTTATGCTTTGCAAAAAGATGACTTTTATCATCTTTTATCTCACTAAATAGTAGGTTTCGAGAATCCTGAAAATTCATTTTGCAGAAAATATAATTAATATGTATTTTTTTACGGAAAATTGCCAATTGCTTTGCGTATATTTATTAGAAAAAACTATCTACATGGAAGCTCAAATACAATTTTTACAGAAAATAAGAAATCTATCCCAAGGACTATATTCTTTCGCAGATGAGCTATCAGAGGTCTTAGGACTAAGTGCTGACAGCGTGTATAGGCGCATACGGGGAGAAACAGCACTTTCGGTAGATGAATTGTTGAAAATTTGTCGTCATTACAAAGTTTCTCCAGATATTTTGAATGAATCAGAAACAGGCTTTGTCAATTTTCACTATAATCTTTTACAAAATGAAGATGACTTTGAAAATTATTTGAACTCCTTTCTACAATCTCTACAAACACTTATCAAGGCTGGAAAATTAGCTCAAATTATCTATGCGGCAGATGATGTTCCTATTTTCCATCACTTTAATTTTCCCGAACACGCTACATTCAAGATGTTTTATTGGATGAAATCCGTACTCAATATGGAAGTGTTCGCAGGAAAAAAATTTGCTTATCACTTGATTAGCCCCAATCTTATTAACTTAGGCAAAGCAATCTATGAGGCATATTGTCATGTTCCTGTGATTGAGATTTGGACAGAAGAATCTCTAAATAGTACACTTAATCAAATTTTATATTATTGGGAATCAGGACTTTTTGAAAATCCCAAAGATATAGCCGTCATTATCGAGCAGACTTATAAAATGATAGACCTCATCCAAAAACAAGCAGAAGTCAGCTCTAAGACCTTAAATGTAAAGAAAACTGATAATTTTCTTATGTATCATACTGAAATACAGATAGGTAATAATTGTGTATTGGTAACGGCAGGAGAACAAAAGATGGTTTATATTCGCCACCAAACTTTTAATACGTTGAGAAGTACCAACCCAAATTTTTGTAGGGAAACAGAACAATGGCTTCACAATGAAATCCGTAAATCCATGCCTATCAGTGGAGTAGCGGAGAAACAACGATACCAATTTTTCCAAAAAATCAAACAAAAGATAGATAGATTAGCTAATAAAATTAACCAATAAATAACATAATAATAAGAGGTGCGAATTTTATGAATCATTGATTATCAGCCGATTTTCCCATCAATAATGGTAATTTTCCTATCAGCCATTTCCGCCAAATTAAAATTGTGGGTAACAATGACAAAAGTCTGCTTAAGTTCTGTCCTAAGTCTAAAAAATAAGCGATGCAGTTCCTCTGCATTTTGAGAATCCAAGTTTCCACTTGGCTCGTCAGCAAAAATAATCGCAGGAGAATTGATTAATGCTCTTGCGACGGCGGTTCTCTGTTGCTCACCACCTGACATTTCTGAAGGTTTATGCGCTTTTCGCTCAAAAATGCCCAACATTTTCATAAGTGTATTCGCTTTTTCTTCTATTTCATTAAAATTGCGATTGCCAATCATTGCAGGCAAACAGATATTCTCAAAGGCAGTAAATTCGGGAAGAAGATTGTGAAACTGGAAGACAAATCCAATGTGATGATTGCGAAACTGCGCCAATTTATCCTCTGAAAGACTCTCTAAAGGCGTATTTCTAATATTTACACTACCTAAGTCAGGTCTATCCAATGTGCCTAAAATGTGTAATAACGTACTCTTTCCCGCTCCTGATGCGCCTACAATGGAAACTATTTCCCCTTCGTTCACTTCTAAATCTATGCCTTTGAGTACGTGCAGTTTATTATAACTCTTATGAATATTTACGGCTTTGAGCATTGAGCTTTACTTTTAGTATGATGATTTTTTTTATACTTAATTTGCGTGTAGCCAATCACTTATTTGAAAATTACTATTTTTTTTCTATTAATCAGTTAAATATTGCCAAAGATAAAGATTTTTTGTGAAATTTTTGTTGGTGTAAAATTTTGGTGCAATTATTAGAAATCAAAGAAAACTAAATAGAAAGCAAAACCAAATTCAAAACCCTATCCAACCCAAGTCCCTGCAAGCAAGATACCTCAAACCAGCTTTTTCAAAATCTCTTCCAAAGGTTGTTCTTTCTCATCTAAAAAAATGGGATTATGAAACTCATGTAACTTTCTTAATAATTGGAAAAGTTGTTGGTTTTCTTGCTGAGTCAGATTGCCCGAAACCAATTGGGTAATAGAGCGCATAGTTCCCAAAATTCTCATTAATTCTGCCTCTCCCCTTGGGGTTACTTTCAAATATTTCACACGCTTATCTTCCTTGCTATCAGACTGTTCTATCAAATTATTTTTAAGCAGTCGCTTAATAATTTCCATACCTGTTGGCTTTTCGTGAATATTGGCTTCTATCACTTGTGTTTTGCTCATCTGACGTGGGTCAAAATACAAAGTAATCAAATAAACCAATTCATCATACGTTACAAACGCAGATTGATGTTCCTCTAAGGCTTTTTTAGCGTAAAGTCTTGCATATCTGTAAAGATAAGTAACGAGCGCAAGTATAGAATAGTTTTCTTGTCTTTGAAAAGGTACAGCCTTGTCGTCATCATTATTTACAACATTTGTTAGCGAATCAGACGCTATCTCAAAATCTTCCTTAGCGATTACCTTTTTACCAAGCCAAACAGCAAAGTCTTTCATCTCTCCATGAGGGCTATATTTTTGAAAATCACCTACTTGGTCTATCAGTTCATGAAGCAATTGATAATCTTTATTCATAATTTAGTATGATAACACACTTTAAATAAATGTTAAAAGTATGATAATATATCATTTCTATAAAACTTTTTGTGAGCTAAAATGTTTTAGTATCATAATTAGTATTTAAACAGCTTAATTTATGAAAAAGTTTTTATTTTTTAGTATTTTATCATTCTTTTTAATTCATTATTTTCCTGCATTTTCCCAGAACTTAGGCGTAATTCGCGGCTCCGTCAAAGACAAAAATACCCAAGAGGCTTTGATTGGCGTTACGGTGCTGATAGAAGGCACGCAAATCGGCACAACCACTGACGCAGAAGGCAACTACAAATTGGACAAAGTTCCCGTGGGGAGCTACAACCTCAAAGCAAGTTTTGTAGGATACAAGCCGCTTACCAAGTTCAACATCAATCTTACCTCTGGCAATGCCCAAATCATCAATTTTGAGTTAGAGGAAGAAGTAAATACGCTCAAAGAGGTAGAAGTTACCGCAACCAGTACCAAATCAGCCTCTTCTGCCGACATCATTACCCCACTTTCCACCCAAAGCCTCACCACCGAAGAAATCAAAAGCAACCCAGGGGGCAACTTTGACATCTCGCGCGTGATTCAGGTACTCCCAGGTGTAGGTGGAACGGCAGGCTCGGTGGGTGGTTTCCGAAACGACATCATCATTCGCGGGGGCGCACCCAACGAAAACGTCTATTACTTAGATGGCATAGAAATTCCTGTCATCAACCACTTTGCCACGCAGGGGAGCGCAGGAGGTCCCGCAGGGATTCTGAATGTTACCTTCATAGAAGATGTGAAGCTAAGTTCTTCCGCTTTTGACGCTCGCTATGACAATGCGCTCGCCTCCACTTTTCAGTTCAAACAGCGCGAAGGCAACCCCGACCGCTTTTCGGGCAATGTGCGTTTGAGTTCTACGGAATTGGCAACTACTTTTGAGGGACCGCTCTCCAAGAAAACCACTTATTTGGCTTCGGTGAGGCGTTCTTACTTGCAACTGCTTTTCCAGGCAATAGACTTGCCTATTCGCCCTAATTATTGGGATTTTCAGTACAAAATTACCCACAAACTCAATGCAAAAACCACGATTACGGCTCTTGGCGTAGGTGCAATATACCTTTGGCGTTTCTGTTAAACGCCTGATAGAGAATGGTTATGTCAATATCGCACTAAGCAGAAATATGTTTGACAATGCCCTTGACCGCTTTGAAGACAACCAACAAGGCAATGAAAATTTCAGAAATTTCAAGGTGCGCTCCCAAGAAATAGAGAACAAATTGAGGATTGACGTGAACAAATTTGTGAATGGTTTTAAGTTTTCTTATGGCATAGTGGCGCAATATGTAAAGTTTAACAACAACGTTTTCAATAGAATACGCAAGGAAATCAGAAACAATGAAGGGCAAATCGTACAGCCTGCGGTGGCAATCAATTTTAATACAGCAATAGACTTTTTCCGCTATGGTGCTTTTGGGCAAGTTTCTAAAAGTTTGTTTAACAATAAGTTAGGTGTGTCTTTGGGCGTAAGAACAGATATGAACAGCTTTACTACTTCGGGCAATAATCCCTTGGAAACACTTTCGCCACGCCTCGCACTCTCCTACGCTTTGGCAGACAAATGGAACATCAATGCTTCCGTAGGTACGTATTACAAAACACCTATTTATACTATTTTAGGATACAGAAATGCCAATGGAGAATTGGCAAACAAAGACGCAAAATACACCAATTCAACACATTACGTAGCGGGTATAGAGTTTTTACCCAAAGAAGATTTGCGCTTTACGATTGAAGGTTTTTACAAAGATTACAGAAACTATCCTGTTTCTTTGCGCGATGGCATTTCTTTGGCAAACCAAGGCGGTGATTTTGGAGCAATTGGCAATGAGGCAGTTAGCACCAACGGGACAGGCAATGCCTATGGTTTTGAGATTTATGCCCAGCAAAAACTAACCAAAAATATCTTTGCAGTATTTTCTTATACCTTTGTCCGTAGCCAATTTGCAGGGAGGAACGGCGTGCTGATTCCTTCGGCATGGGACAACCGACACCTCATTTCAGCACTGTTTGGGCGCAAATTCAAGAAAGGTTGGGAAATAGGCATGAGATTCCGCTTTGCAGGAGGCGCGCCTTTCACTCCCTTCGACTTGGTCGCTTCGCAGAGGAACTATGCGAGCTTGGGTACTGGAATCTTAGATTTTAACAATCTAAACAGTCAAAGATTAACCGCCTTCAACAATTTTGATTTTCGTGTGGACAAAAAATGGAACTTCCGCAGGGCAACTTTCGACCTCTATTTTGATGTAGTAAATGCCTTTGTTACGCCCAATGC
>JALOMS010000220.1 GCA_025455345.1 Thermoflexibacter sp.
AAATTCAGAATGATACAAATAAGCCAAATTATAAGGAGCATATTGATATTCCCCCTTTTCTATGGCAAGCAGGTAATACTGTTCCGCTTTGGCAAAGTCCTTGAATTCATTTTCATATAAAATAGCCAAATTATTAGGAGCATTTACATCTCCTTTTTCAATGGCAAGCAGGTAATATTGTTCTGCTTTGGTAAAGTCTTTCAATTCATTTGCATACAAAAAAGCCAAATTATAAGGAGCATCTACATCTCCCTTTTCAATGGCAAGTAAGTAATAAGACTCCGCTTTGGTAAAGTCCTTAAATTCAGAATGATACAAATAAGCCAAATTATAAGGAGCATATTGATATTCCCCCTTTTCTATGGCAAGCAGGTAATACTGTTCCGCTTTGGCAAAGTCCAATTCAATATCATAAAATCTTCCCAATAGGTATTCTCTTTCTGGTATTTCCTCAAAAAAAGCCAATGCTTGGGTGAGGTCTTGGGTTTCTTCGTAACATTTTTTAGCTTGCTCATAGACTTCCTTATTCACTAAGGAGAGTTCGCTTACTAAGGAAGGGTTTTGTTTTTCCAAGAATGTCCTTGCGCTTTTGTACAAGTCATATTCTTCGTGAAAACCTAAGACTTTGGTTTGAAGCATAGCCTCTGCAAAGTAATAAGCACCCTTGGCATGGTAAGTGCCTTTTTCCATAGAGTCTATGAGTTTGGTCGCTCTTTCTCTGAGTTCTTGGGGGCTTGCCCATGTTTCTAAGAAGCGGGTAAACCAGCGTATTTTGTTTTTTTCCTTGAACTTGCCGTAGCGCATGAGGTACCAGATATTGAAGAAACGCTCCTCTATTTGGTAGTAAATGATTTCATTGCTTAGCTCCACAGGAACTGCCTGTACCAAGAACTTCTCTATGAGTGCAGAGAGTGCGTTTTTTACTTCTTCCGCAGAGAGTTTTGTTTTTTGGCAGATTTCAGCCTCGCTGATGCTGTCCCAGTTGAGCGCGATACACTCTGCTACGCCTTGTTCTTCGGAGGTGAGGTCGTCCATGCGGTGCTTGTACAAGGGACTCGCCCTGTCCAAAATCTGCTCCAAGTCTATAAAGACGGAGCCGTCTTCGCTCTCTACAAATATCTCAAAAAGTAAGACCATGGTGCGAATGACCCCTCCTGTAATGCGGCGCAAAGCCTCTATGCGTTCGGGCTGTTGGGCTACGATTCTTTGGATAGCGGCTTCTTGGTAGTGTTCCCCTAATTTGAGGAGCAGTTGCTGTGTTTCCTCTCTGCCAAGTCCCTCTAATCTTTCTATTTTGAAAAACTCATAAAAAGGCTCTCCATAATTGGTAAATTCCTTAATCAAACGGGCAGAACCCCCTATGATTCTCAATTCCGCACAGTTAGACAGCACTACTCTTAGTCTTTGTACTTCTTTCTTGTCTTTAAATTTCTTGCCTATGTACTCATCAAAGTTATCTATCAATAAGAGTGCTTTTTTTCCTTGTCTTTTCAGGCTTTCCGCTAAGAGTTCAAGGGCATTTTGTTCGTATTCTTCCTTATTTTCTGCTTCTTCGTATATTTTTTCCATTTGCTCTGGCAAGTGCTTGAAAATAAGGGATTTTTGCGCTAATAGCCTTGCAGTGTGTTCCCACAAGTGAAATAGCTTGCTGATGCCGTACTGTTCCTCTGGAAAAACAAGGGGAATCAGCCAACTATTGAGTTGGGGACTTTCCTCCACCGCATACGCCAATCGCCAAAGCATAGTCGTTTTGCCCATGCCTCTCTGCCCGATGAGGAGGAAGTGTTGTTCGGGGAACTGCATATCGGATTGTATCAAGTCATCAAATATGCGTTTGAAGGTTTTTTGCCTGACTACAAAACCATCTATCAAATCTTCTCTGCTTTGATTGGCAGGATTGTAAATATGCTCTACAAGGGTATTCATATCGGTTTAAATGTATTTTTTCCACCAAAGTTGCAAAATAGGAGAAGTAAAGCGATAAGCCCTTTTCTCATTCACAGGAAATAGATACCCATCAAATTCCAAACTCCTCAATACCACAGGGTAGTTTTCTGCTAATCCATGTTTTTTGGCGATTTCATTGATTTCTTCTGTACTAATTTCTTCTTTTTTGCACAAGAGATTGAGTACCTCTTTGGCAAAATTTGCCTCACTTTGATTGTACGATTTATGCAATCTTTCGTAATAATGAGCAAAATATTGGTCATTTTTTCGGTCTGTAATGCTTTCTATTGCCCTATCAATCATGGAGATATCGATGATTTGCTCATTTCTATCCAACTCATCTACCAGCTCTTGGCAGATGAGTTGGATAAAAAAGGGGTTAAACCAAGTAACACGTTGTAAGAGATGTTCCCATGTTTGAGGATTGATAGGCAAATCCATTCCCGTTCCTTCTAACAATGCTGTAGCTAATTCTTTTGCCTCCTCTCTGTCCAAGGGAGGGACTTCGAAGGTAGTCAGGTCATTGGTCGTCTGACTCGCATTGAGTTTTTCGGTCAGGGCAGTAAGCCCAATGGAGCCTGTCAGAACAAAAGAAATATTCTCTGTTGCTTTTTGGCGAATCTCTCTGTTAGATTGTAAAAATCTGATGGCTTCTTTTTCTCCACTTTTGTCTAAGATGTTTTTGACCGTTTGAGGAAACTCGTCTATCATTACTACTATTTTTGTAGCAGTATCATTGTCCAATTTTTCTACTAATTCCTTGAAATCTTGATAGAAAGTTGTTTGTGATTTATTGTCTTTCTTCCCTATTTCGGCTTCTCCTACTGCAAATTTTAATTTTAGCTTAAAGTCAATTTTAGTCAAAAAATCCAAAACTTTGGGAGCTTTAGTTCTGACCAAATCACTTTTTTCTAAGGTCATTAAGAGTTCCTTGTAAAAATTTTCAGCATCGTCAATTGCCTCCGTAGTAGCGTAAATAGCGATGAAATTGTCGTCTTTTTGGTCTTCTAAGTAACGCATCAGGGAGCTTTTTCCCATTCGCCTTGGTGCGGCTATGTATAAGTCCGCGCCAGCATTTAAGCGTCTATACAGTAATTTGATAAGGGTTTTCCTTTGGAAAAAGTTCTTGCCTCTTGCGATTTGCCCTGCTCTAATTTGCATAAATAAAAGCGATTTTTAGTTGAAATTGAAAACTATGAAATTGTCAAGAAAAATCCTAATTATTTCCCTTCTACCTTTGTTCCCCCGCTAAAGGCAATGATAAATCTGTCCATCGCGGCAAACACCAATTCGATACTGTATCCCCCCAGAAAGGAAAGCGCAAAAATGAAGAAATTACTATTGGTGAGTATCATATCTATCTCATTTTGTCCTGTGGGAATGATAAACCAGTGAATCACTAAGCCCGAAAGCGCACCCAATTGGATACGTAGGTTATAGCTCGTATTGTCATCAGTAGAAAAGGTCATTTGCTGGATTTCCAAAGAGAGCATACGCAGTACATACGCACACGCACCTAAGAATCCATACAAAATAGGTAAGACATACATTTGCACGACTTTGAGCGGGAAACCTACGGAATAACTCAAGGTAGATGCCCTGCGCTTTTGGTCGGTAATGGCTGTAATAGCTTTCCTCATGACTTCATCTTCCTGAGATTCGTAAAAACCCAAGGTTGCAATTTCGTTCCAGTTGTCATTCCAATTCCATAAATATTCAAAATTTGCCGCCAATTTATCTTTGGACTCTTCCAAACGAACATCTATGATTCTCATATTGAGGCTATCACCCTCATTTTTAATACGTTTATTTTTTAATTCCCATTGCTTGAGGCTTAGCGAGTCCAACTGCTGCGTGAGTTGCACATTCTCATTGACCAAGGAAGTGCCTGTAAGCCAATAAATCTGCACGATGATAATCAAAAATAGGAAAGTAATGCCCAAAGCACTGTACCTAAGCACAGAGATACGCGCCGAAGAAAGGTGTTTTTGCTTCATAAAAAGGGCAAAAGGGCGCAGTAAAAAAGGGATAGATGCTCCATAATCATCTCTTGCCGATTTGATACTTTCTATGGTAACGGGTTTGATACGCTCAGAAATTGTTTGGTAAGCAGACCAAAATTTGACTTCTGTTTCTTGCGTCCAAGTTTTTGTTTCATGTAAGTATTTGCCTTCAGTAAGCGTTTTGATGATGTCTTCCTCTATGATGATGCCTTTGTGGGCTATGTATTCCAAGATGAGGCAAGCATCCTCAACGGCTAAATCCAAACTATCTCGTTTTTCTACTGGTTCGGACTGCATCAGCTTTTTGAAAAATGATTTGATGTCTTGGTTGGTCTTTTGCTCGTTATCTTCCATAATTATATGTTTTATACTAAGCAAATATACAAAACTATCCTATACAACAAAGGTATTTCTACGATTTCCTACAAACTACCTAAATCTTCTAAAGTGTTTAGTTTGGTATCATTGATTAATAGGGGAAAAAACTCCTCAAACTCTGCATGGAAATCTTGATAAAAGTCTATCAGGTTACGAGAGGCGTGTTCCATGCCCGACTCAAAGGGAGTGCGTTTGGACATACCTGTCAAGACTTTGTGAATGCCGTCTATTTGAGCATAAATTTCAAATATTTGATTCTTAAGCATATATTGAAAGAAATAAGATGATTTTTGAGGGAGGATTTCTTGATACTTACTGATAGTCTGATGCACTTTTTGGCTGTATATGCTTAGATTTTCTTGATGGTATTTAGTCCAATTAGCGGCTAAAAAATGGTCATAAAAAATATCGACAACTACACCTGCATAATGTCTGTGCGAAGTTTGTAATCTTGCTTTACTTTTTTTTACGATAGGGTGTTGGTCGGTAAAAGCGTCTATCCGACGGTGCAGTTGGATACCTTTGGCTATGCCCTCACTGTATTGCAAGAACTGTTTTCCCTTCACATGGTCAGCAATAAAATTGCCAATCAGTATTTCCTCATTTTGTCCAGAGAGATAAGCATGAGCTAAGAAATTCATATTACTCTGGTAGCACTAATGAAACGAGGAGCATAATAAGAAGAAAAAGGGTCATCTTCTATAACGCCACGCGAAGAGGAAGCATGAATCATACGAGCCGCTCCCTTCCCCCCACCTTTGACAATCATGCCCACATGAGAGATGCGTCTGGGGTCAGAACCCGTCGCAAAAAAAATCAAATCCCCAACTTGTAAATTGTTCAAATCCACCATATTACCTATGAGTGCTTGGTCGCGGGAAGTACGCGGAAGAGATATGCCTATCTGCTTATAACACATAAAGCTAAATCCTGAACAGTCTGTACCCAAGACCGAATCCCCTGCCGCTTTGTACGGAGTACCTATAAAAGAACGAGCCGCTAAAACAAGACGGTTGAGTTTTTCATTTCTTGGTGCATTGTTCAACTCATTGGTCAGGGTGATAGGGCTATCTATGTCCTTAACTATCAACTCACTAAAGAATTTATCAAAGGTTTTCTGATGAATCAAAAGGTCAATACGAGCCTTAAATACATTGCCCTTATCATCTTTGAGAAAATCCACACCCCTTGTTTGATTACCAGCTACTAAAGCTCCGAAAAACTCATCAAATACATCTTGCAATACGTTCAAGTCTATGATAGCATATCTCGGACGCTTATTGGTATCTTGCACAATCTCTATTCCTCGCATATACAGAAATTTATTCTTTTAACTTTGATTTTAATTTTTCTAATTCCGAAAGCAAATTACTTGGCGGCGGTACATCTTTGGGCTGTACGATTTGTGGAGGTGGCGGAGGCATAGATTTATAATCAGGCGAATTTACATTTTGCTTGAGCTGATTCAGGGCATCATTGAGTTGAGGATTATTAGCGGGCTTGTCCAATCCTAAAATCTTATCTACCTCATCTTCCCAACTTGTCTTCCCACTTGATACAAAAACCATAGACTCTGCCAAAGCCTCTTGCTCTATTGCTTTTTCTTTGATACTTTCTAAGAGGTTAGCGGTGCTATTGGTATCAAACCGCGAAAGACGCTCGTGAAGATTCTTAGTTGCTTGACTGATTTTTGTTCTTGCCTTAAGGGTATTGAGTTCTGTTTCCCAAGTATAAATCTGCTCTTTGATAACTCTGGTTTGGTCTTCCAATTTTTTCACCATCGCCTCATAGTTTTCCAAACCTTTCAGACTGATATTTACTTTTTTCATAATCTCCTCTTTCTTGCCTAACTCCATCAAAGCAAATCTATCCGCCGAAGCACTGTCTATTTGCCCATTTTTGGCTTTTTCTAATAGAGCTACTGCCCTGTATTCGTGCTGTTCAGCTAATTTTTGTTCCTTTTCTACCTCTCGCTTAGCCCTGATAAAGCCAGCCTTCGCCTCCGCCAGACTTTTGAGGCTCTCGCTAAGTTCTATTTTCAAATCTTTTATACTTTGCTCTGTAAGTTTTACAGGGTCTTCCTCTTGTACTATTTTATAACCAAATATTGCTCGGATAGATGTTATCAAATTTTTCCAAAATTCCATGTTTTGCGTATGATATTTTCGTGTTTCTTATTTTTTTATCTTATTCAAAAAGCATATTTACTGCCCAAATTTTTTCTCAAAATAACTATATGCAATATTCAGTTTTTGAGAAATTTCTAATGCCGCCTTGTGCTTTTCGGGGTCATTGTGAAATCGGTCAGGGTGATATTGCTTAATCAAACGCTTATAAGCTATTTTGATTTGTTCGAAAGACGCACCATGAGGCAATTCTAATACACCATAATACTGTTTCTCCTCTTGTTGTTGTTGCCAAGACTGTTGATAGGATTGCTCATTAGTTTGTTGCTCCTCTTGTTGCTTATTTTTCTGGTACTGCTCGTACAATTCCCAGTCCTCTTTGGAGATTTTTTCCTCTTGTACCTGAAAAACATCACCCAAATTTGCTCTTAAAATATTAAAAATGCGGTCAAACATAGTAAAAAGCGAATGAATGTAAGCGATAAATCAAAGATAATGTTATTTTTCTTAAATAAACTTTGCAATAATAATGATTTTTTTTGGAAGACGATTTGGAAGAAGGTTTTTGTAGTTTTTTATGACTTAATATTGTATAAGTAACGAAATTAGCAGAATAAATGTTCTATATAGACTTAATTATTCCCAAATTTGTATCTATTTATTTATTAAAAACGTTTAGATATAGAAAATTGGCTCGATAGAAAATAACTAATTTATGCAGTATCCAATAAAAAGATTTTTTAAATATTGTATTTTCAGCTTGTTGCTCTTGGTAAGTGTGCAAGGGATAACGTCTTGTAGTGGTAGTAAGCCCCAAGCCCAATCAAGTGAAGAGCAAGGAAAAAAGAAGAAAAAGAAAAAAGTCCCAAGGTGCAAAATGCCCTCCTGCCATGTACGCATGACTCACCTGCACGACGGTGCTGAGTTTAGAGGCAAAAAAACTTGGTTTCTCAAAGATTGGTTTTACTTTGGCAAAGAACCCAAAGTTGGTGAAGGACTGCGAAAAACAAAGAGAGACCCACATCAATGGAATACAAGGAAAAAGAAATAGGCATATAAAAATGGGGTTTCTTAAATCTGTAAATTCATTAGATGGACACTCATAGCAATTTTTCTTGAATCTTATGGTGAAAATTCTCGCGGTATTTCTCACTAATTGCAATCTTATGCTCGCCTATAAACACGTGATTGTCCTCTATTTTGTTTCCAAATCTTTCATGCGTTTATAGACAATATATTTCTCATTTCCTACGACAAAAAGCACATAGTCTTTTAATCCTTCTATGTAATCTATTTTAGAAAGTTCTACCTTGACAACAGATTTTCCTGTTTTGAGGAAAATGCTTGTATGATTTTGATTAATAGGATCTTCTGTCGTAGGTATTGGAGTGATTTTGGCATTTTCCAGTATTTCCCACGCCTTAGTAACTGCCCTGACAAATCGCTCAAAAGTAATAGGCTTTAGTAAATAATCGAGCGCATTTTTTTCATAACTTTCCAAAGCATAATCAGAATAAGCCGTAGTAAAAATTACTTTTTGCTTTTTATCTAAAAGATTGATTAGCTCCATGCCTGATAAGTGAGGCATATTGATGTCCATGAAAATCAGGTCAATAGGATTTGTGTGGAGAAAGGTAAGAGCTTCCATGGCATTGTAGCAAGAATGTACCAATTCTAAGAAAGGTACTTGACCGATATAGTCAGTAAGCAGACTGACCGCTAATGGCTCATCATCTATGATTAAACACTTGATTTTCAATTTTTTATATTTATTAATTTGATAAAAACTCCAATATATTATTCAAAAGTTTTCTATTATTTTGTTCTTTGCACTGATAAATTAACTTTGTCTATCGAGTAGCTTTTTGATGAAACATGACAAAATTACAAAATAGCAATAGATTTAAGGGTATATTTCTATTCTTACAAACGCTTTTTCTAAATTTGCACGCTATAAAAAAATTTAGTTTTCATATAAATCTGTATAATGAAGTCCTATTTACGTATTATTTCCTACTCCAAACCTTACAGTTCGTATATTCCTACTTATCTGATATTAACTTTATTAGCCGTAATTTTTGGTTCTCTAAATTTCGTTTTACTTACCCCAGTTTTAGACGTATTGTTCCAAAGCGTACCTTCAGCAAACGTACAAAATCCTGAATTTGAATGGAATATAGATTATCCAAAACAAATATTTTATTATTATTTAGCCCAAGTTATGAACCAATACGGGAGCATGACAGCCTTACAGTTAGTTTGCGTGATTATTGTGATTTCTGTTCTACTTTCCAATATTTTCCGCTATGCTTCTTTTGTAGTGATAAATAGGACTATGTATAAGATTTTGAGTGGAATACGAGAAGAACTTTTCAATAAAATGCTTGCTTTTGACTTAGCCTATCTTTCCAATGAAGCCAAAGGCGACCTGCTCTCACGCATAACCAATGATGTAGAGCAGGTAGAGCATGGAGGAGTTATGCAACTCAAAGGTATCATCAAAGAGCCTCTTACTATTATTGTCAATTTTAGTATTTTATTGTATATTTCTTTCAAACTGACGATTTTTGTCTTGTTGGTCTTGCCCGTTGCTGTTTTCTTGATTTCTCGTTTGGCAAAAAGTCTAAGAAAACATGGAATCGATAGCCAATTGCTCTTGGGCAAAATACTTACTACGGTAGAAGAAACGCTTTCTGGCATTAAAATTATCAAAGCATTCAACGCCTCAAGTTTTATTCGCCAGAAATTTCACCAACAGAACCAATCATTTACCAAAACGGTCATATATATGCTCAACAAAGGTGATTTGGCAAGTCCGATTTCTGAAACTGTTGGCGTACTTACAGTCTGTATCATTTTGCTTTATGGAGGTTCTCTGGTATTACAAGATTCTCCTGACTTTACTGCCTCCATGTTTATTGCCTACATTTCTATTTTCTTACAAATCCTCAATCCTGCCAAAGCGTTTTCCTCTGCGGTAAGTGCTTTGCAAAGAGGACTCGCCGCCGCAGACCGAATATGGGCAGTGTTGGACATCAAACCTCACATAATCAATGCCCCACAGCCAATTAATATTCATACTTTTAAGAAAGATATTCAGTTTAAGGACGTATCTTTTAGCTACAATACTGAAAGAATAATACTGAAAAATATCAACTTGACTATACAGAAAGGCAAAACTGTTGCCTTAGTAGGCAGTTCTGGTGGGGGCAAATCTACTTTGGCAGACTTAATTCCGCGATTTTATGATGTAACACAAGGGGAAATTCTTCTTGATGGTATTAATATTAAGAATTATGAAGTAGAAGATTTGCGAAGGTTAGTAGGGATTGTAACACAGGAATCTATCTTATTTAATGATACTATTTTTAATAACATTGCCTTTGGTATTCCAGAGGCGACCCAAGAGGCTGTCATGCAAGCGGCAAAGATTGCAAATGCCCATGATTTTATCATAGAAACCGAAAATGGGTATCATACCAATATAGGCGATAGAGGCATGAAACTTTCGGGGGGACAGCGACAAAGGTTGAGTATTGCAAGGGCTGTATTGAAAAATCCACCTATCTTGATACTGGACGAGGCAACTTCCGCATTAGATTCACAATCTGAGAGATTAGTGCAAGATGCTCTTAACCAATTGATGACCAACCGTACCTCTATTGTCATAGCTCATCGCCTTAGTACCATACAGCAAGCAGACGAAATCATAGTCATCCAAGAAGGTGAAATTATAGAAAAAGGAACACATGAAGACCTCATAGCCAATGAGGGTTTTTACAAGAGATTAAGTGCCTTACAAGGGGTAATAGACTAAAATCTATTCATTGCGTTCAATATACTTTCTTTTTCTGAAGCAGAAAGTTGCCCATCTTTGAGTAGAAAACTCACTATGATTTGTAAATTTTCTGGTTCGATATCATGAGGATTGTTCTGTATAGCTTTGATTATCATCTGTTTATCTTCTTCTAAGTTTGTACTCAGATATAGATAAGCAGGTAGGGAAAGTTGGATAGAATAGCGTAAAAACCGAATCTCTAAATGATCGGGATTTAAGAGGATAGCCTTAGAAAAGGTTTGTTGCGACTGTTTTGCCATGCTTAATTTTTCCAAAGGATTCCACAAAGATTTTGCTTTGAGTGTTTCTAAGCAGGCATGAAAGGCAATGACCAAAGGGTGAGAAGATTGGGCTTTTTGAAGCTCCATTTTTGATGAGCAATGGTAAAGGCATAAGATAAGAAATAAAATATTTTTAAATAATTATAAACAACTGATTATCAATACTAAAAATATGTAAACTACCAAATTAATTTATTATAAAGTAGGTAATTCAACTTTTCTAATCTAAGCGTTCTTTATTTAGCCTCGTAGAGGCGAAAGTTTTGTAAAAAACAAGTATTATTCTATCACAAAGTCCCATAGGGACGAAACTAATAGTTTTACAAAACGCAAGTTCCTAACGGAACTGAATACAAAAAACGTTTATTTTCGTTGAATTACTTAAGTAATTTAACTTTTCTAAGCGTTCTTTGTATTAAAGTCCCTTTAGGGACGACATATTGGTAGAAAATGGAATTTTAGCACAACGCATAAGTCCCGTAGGGACGTAACTATTTCATTAACAAATATTTGTA
>JALOMS010000221.1 GCA_025455345.1 Thermoflexibacter sp.
AGTGCCTGTTTTGTAGTCCACTATGCGGAGGTTATCTTTCAGTACATCTATCCTGTCCGTTTTGCCCGACAGGAATACGCGCACCCGCTTCCCATTGGGCAGTTCCGTCCAAAGCGTAGTTGCCAAACTGTTTTCTTGCTCCACCACATAAAAAGGCGTTTCTTTTTCTGCTTGTAGCTTTACAAAGTTCTTTATCAGATAGTTAGCTATCCTTTTCAAGATGTAATTTTTCCCTTTTTCGGTTATGATTCCGCCCTTGTGTGTTTTGATAATTTCCTCTATGGCTTGCAAAATCTGTTCGTCATTTTGTATCAGTGCCACCAATTCCTTTTCGTTTACTGTTGCGCCCTTGAAGTCAAGCATGGTTTTTTCCAAGAAATCGTGAATGATAGAGCCAAAAGTATTCGCCAAAATTTCTTCTTCTACTTCGCTTGGGTCGTTCAGTTGCAGGATTTTCTTTTGAAAAAACTCCAAAGGATTCCGCAAATACATATTAATTACGCTTGGGGTCAAGCCACCCTTAAATTTGTAGCCTGTTTCGTCTTTTTGGTAATTATTTGCCAAGAAATCCTCAATTTTCTTGATGATTTCGGGCGTTTTCTTGATTTCCGTTTTGCGCTGTGCCGAGTCGGGCAAGTCCAGCACCAATTGGCGTTCTGTGATTTCCAAATTGGGCAAAGCAGTCATTTCTGCCTGAATCTGTGTAAGATAGCGACTGCGCTCTGCCCCGCCCAAACTTGCGCCAGAGGAGGTCGTGTAAATCAAGAAAATCTCTTTGGCATGGTGAAAAAGACGGAAAAAAGTGTAAGCGTAAGAGGCATCGCCCTCTATGTGCGTAGGAATCCCGAAGCGCACGCGAATATCGAAAGGAATCACCGAACCAATCATCTTTCCTTTGGGCAAAATGCCTTCGTTGCAAGAGGGAATGATGACCGTTTCGAAGTCCAACGTGCGCGATTCTAACATACCCATCATTTGCACTGGACTAAGCGGCTCGCCTGTGAAGGGAACGGCGGCATTGCGGATATTTTCGTACAAAAACTGTTTGAAAGTCCTGATAGTGAGGTCGTTCTTCTTATCACCTAAGATGTCGCTAATCCGATTGAGCAAGGTATAAAATTGCAACAAATATTCATTTTCCAAGACGTTGTGTTCCTCATCAAAGAGTTCTGCCAAGACTGCTACCAAGTCAAATAAGGCTTTTATCGCATTGCCTACGGCTTTTTTGTCCCCATCTCTTTTCCAATACGTAAAAATCTTTTTGTAAAAAGGCATTGCCTTTCCCCACTCGTCCGTAAGTTCGTACAATGGAATATAAATCAGGTTTTCTTTTTGTATTTTTTCAAGATGTTCCTGAATTTCATCATAATAACCCTTCTCTACTGCTTCTTTGGTTTTCTTCTCTATTTCTTTTACTTCATTATCAATGACTTGCAGTTTTTCCTTACTTTCCTTCACAATTTCAAACAAAGCCGCATTCTTCTTTCTGGAATATTGGATAAAAGGGTGTCTAAGAATTTTAATGATGTCTTTGTAATACACTTTGACAAATTTTTCACTACCCTGCTCTATGATTTGCAAGTTTTCTTGGAAAGTGAACAGGTTGTCTATCAAGTAGAAAAGCGGCGTTTTATCAATGGACAAACCCATGGTTACGTTCAAATGCTCTTTGAGGGAAATGGTATTTTCAGACTTGTTTCCTTCTAATTTGAGTTCGATTTTAGTGTCTTTTTCCTTGTTTTTCTCTACTACGGGCAAAGAGTGCAAAATAGGCAGGAGCATGGTTTCATCTGGCAAAACCATACCTATCTGATTTACAGAGGCTTTAAAGTTTTTTTCTTCTCCACTTTTGCTAATTTCTGCCAATTTTTTCTCTAAAATATCACCAATCAGTTTTGCTTGGGTAACTTTATTGCTCACACTCAAAATATGAATTTTCTTAGATTCTGTGCTTAGTCTATTTTCTTTCCATTTTAGGTCTTCTTCTTTTATCCAATTGGCATATTTCCGAAGGTAAAAACCCGCTTCATTCCCTTTGTTATCAAAGTAATAGCTATCAATTTCCCAATAAAACTCTGCCCTTTTTTGTTGGTAAAACTCCTTCATTAGAGCCTCCTCTGCTTTGGTAAGCTGATTAAAACCAATGAAAATTACCTTACCTACCTCACTTTCCGTTACGTACTTGCGAATGTTGTCCACGATTCTGCGGAAGGCAAGTCCCTGATAAGCAGTATTTTTCGCCAAGAGTTTATTTTTAAAGTCATTGTAAGTATCTTTCAAGTACCCCCAAAAAGCATAATAGTCGTGGGCATTTTCGCTTTTATTGTACTTTTCTTGGATTTTTGCTTTTTCGTGTTCAAATTTTTCCCAGTCTTCATCTCTGATTTCTTCATCGTCTTCCATACCCAAACTTTCCCTTGCCCAGCGTTCTATTGCCTTTGCTTCTGCCAAATACTCGAAAAAAGTATCAGAATCTACCAAATTCATGTCTATCATGTTGAAATCGTTGAGCAAAGACGAGCCAAGCGGCACAAATTTTTCCAAATTTCCTGCTTCTTCTGCTTTTACTGTTTTGGAAAAGCTCTCAAAAAGTTCGAATAAAAGTATCACATTATCAGCTACTTCCACATCTGCAATTTTACGCACAAAGTCGTTGATAGACATAATTTCAGGAGAGATAAAAGAACCTTGTGCCACCTCTGCCATGTAGTGTTTCAGGTAAAGGCAGGAACGATTGGTAGGCAATACCAAGTGGAGGGTAGAAAGTTCTTTTTTGTACTTTTCTAAGATTTCGGAGGCAACTTTTTTGAGGAAAGGAATTTGCATTAATTTTTAAATATTTGAAAATGAAACCCCTAATTTACAGTGATTTTTAGAAAAAACAAATTACAGAACAAACCACTTATAAAAATGGGAAGCACTAAACTTTGAGAAAGGTTGGTACTTCCTATTTTCTAATTTTTTTAAATTATTTTGCAAAAAAACAATACTATTTGTAACTTTTTGATAGATTGAATCATTAAGTCGCAAATAAAAGTGGCAGTGCGGAAAGATTCACTTTTTAGAACAGTTGATGAAAACATAGAAACCCAAAATCCATCGTGCATCAATCTGAAAGAGAAATTCAAGAAGAACACTACATCATCAAAAAAGCAATAGACAATCCAGAAGTCTTTGGTTTTTTGTATGAAAAGTATTATAAGCAGATTTTCTTATTTATTCTTAGACGTGTAGATGACAAGGCAACGACCGCCGACCTTACTTCGCAGGTTTTCCTAAAAGCAATGCTGAACCTGTCAAAGTACAAGTTTCAAGGGTTGCCTTTTTCGGCATGGCTGTACCGCATTGCGACGAATCAAGTGAATGAGTTTTATAGAGGCTCTCATTTTCAGCGTGTTATCAGTGTGGAAGATGAGCAAATCAATCAGGTATTCAAGGAAACTTCGGTAGATGATGGAGATAAAGCAGAACTTATCAGTAAGCTTTTGGAGGAGTTAGATGAGGAGGAAGTACAGCTATTGGAGCTTCGTTTTTTTGAAGACCGCCCCTTCAAGGAAGTGGCTTTTATCTTGGATATTACAGAAAACAACGCCAAAGTGCGGACGTATAGGATTATAGAAAAACTCAAAAAGATTGCAAAACGCAATTATGAGTGATAAGTGATTAGTTATGAGTTTTTTATATTTTTTTGAAATACAAATATTTTTAAGTAATTTTAAGGAAAAATAGGAGGAAGATGGTCGTTTCAGAAGAAAAAATAAGCTATAAAAAAAAGTCAAGGAAGATTCCCAATTCCTTGATTTATGAAGTGATAGATGGTAAGCCTATCTATCGCAAAGGATACAAGGATGTGCTAAACAAAAAGAAAACTTTGGAGGAAATCATGGGAAGTAGCAGTTTACAAGCGATATTGATTGGCTTGATTAACAAGTTTTTATTTAAAAATATGCCCGATGAATACATCATTGGCGGGGCGGAAATGGGCATACATTTGGAATTGAAAGATAATCTTTCAATGGATATTCCTATTTTTAGCGTAGAGCAAATCAGTAATCTGACTACCAAATACATAAATGTTCCTCCCAAAATTCTCATAGAAGTTGATATAGAAGCAGATACAGAAAATTTTGAAAACGATTTTGATTATTATTTTACTAAAACACAAAAACTCTTGGACTTTGGGGTGGAAAAAGTGATTTGGATTTTTACAGGGGCGCAAAAAGTGATTATCTCCACTCCAAATCAGGAATGGAGAACGGTGGACTGGAATACAAGCATAGAAGTTATGCCCAATGTTGTGTTTTGCATAGCAGAACTATTGGAAAAAGGCGGATTTAAGATTGAAAAAGGAAAATAAAGAACAGTAGATTTTTGAAGGATAATATATGAGTGAAAACCCAATTCATACGAACCAACTTATTCCCTTGCAAAATGATAATAATGCACTTACAAGGGTAAACACTCAACTATCTACTACCAATAAAATCTTGGTAAAAGTAGGAGAACAAGGGCTTCGTGAGTGGTGGGAAGGATTGAGTGAGGAGTGGAAAAGAATATTTTTGATAAATCTTGAATTTCATGATGAAATATTTTATCATAGATTGAGTAAACAAGTGAGGTTTAAAATATGGTGTGAGTCATTAAATCCAAAAGAAATATACCAAATTGCTTTTGGAAAAGATTTGGCAATAGCTGATAATATAAGTATTGATACAATATCTAAAATTATAAGTGTAAAATGGTTGTTTTGTGCCAAAACTCAAATAAGATATTTGAATGTGGTTAATAAAATAAAGGATTTGCAAGGTATAGACATTAGAGAAACAAATATTCAAGATTTTACTCCTCTGACTGAAATCTCTAATTTAAGATGGCTTTGTGTAGACAAAGAAATAGCAGATGAAATTAAAAGTATTGTCCCAAATTGTCATATCAATTTTTTAAAATAGTAATGAGAACATTAGTAAAACATTTCCTAAATGTATATAATAATCTTCAGAGCCAATATGAGTTATCCTCTGTCGCAAAACATCCCGATGTAATTGGTGGTTTGAGAGAATTATTTATTTCAAATTTTTTGAGAAATCATTTACCGAATGCTGTAAGTTATTCAACGGGCGAAATTATAGACAAGAAAGACAAGCGTTCTGGGCAGATTGATATTATTTTACACTCTTCTTTTCTACCAACTATCAAGTTAGGTAGCGATTATGGTCTTTTCTTATCAGATACCGTGATAGGAGTTATTGAGGTAAAATCTGATTTGACAACGGCAAGTTGGGAAAATCCATCTCATTTAAAAAGTGCGTTAGATTCTTTTACCAAAATTAGAAGTTTGCACAGAACAGAAAAATTAGAGGATTCTGAAAAATCCTTTTCTATCACTCATATACCTTGTGTTTTATTTGCCTTTAAAGGAATAAAAAAAGAAACATTAGGAGAGAAATTAGAAAGTTATGGAAAGTATTTTAAATGTTCACAAGATAAATATATGCCAGATATAGTTGTTGTATTAGACAAAGGTTACTCATTTGTTAGGAACAATAATTTTCTATATCCTAAAACAGTGGATGATAATAATATCTTCTTAGCAGAAAATCGGAAAGAAATATGCCTTGTAGACTTTTTTTTGTACTTATCACGGTTGATAGAAGTCTGGTATTCAAAGCCAAGATTTTCTGATTTTAACGACTTTTTTACAAACCTAAATGATAATATGTAAAACTTTAATTTTAATTATGAAAAATACAGATTTCCATTGGATTGAACTCAAACTAAAAGAGTTAAAAGAAGAAGGGCATTATGCAAAAATAGTTATCAAAGACCCTAATAAGGTGTCAAAATACCATAAAGGTATAATTGGTACAATTGTGTTGTTTGACAAAAGTACAGACAATTTTCCTTATGTAAAACTGAAAGAATGTCCACAAACATTAAAGGATGAAAAAGGAGAAGTCCTTCTTTGGGAAAATATTCCTTATGAACGAATAGAAAATATAACTCCCTTTTTACCAAGTGAATGGAAGTAATTTTTAATAAAACAATAATACAAAACTTTGCAAACTCTCGACTACAACCTACTAAGCAAACGCTTAGAAATTTTAAAAAATGCTATTGCTATCAAGGATAGTGAAGATATTGACTTTCAATTAAATAAATTATTAAAAGTGTTGCCTTCTGACTTTCAAGAAGTTCAGGAACTCAAAGAGGTAAGTACCATTATTACACATATTCAGATGCAGTCTTATGGTGAAGCGGCTCGTGTTTTGACTGATTTGCTGACTAAGTTTAGTTCCCTGACTGTTTACATAGACCCTGAAATTAGTGGTTTGAAGTTAGAAACAGAATCGTTGGAATTGAAAATCAGTAGCTTGCAAGATGAAAAAGCAGATTTGGAAAAACTGATTTATGATTTTGAAGTAAGGCATAATCGAGAATTAGGAGATATTATTTTGCAGATTCTTATTTTGCAAAGACAGATTGCAGAAAAAGAGGCAAAACAAAACCCTAAAAGTGAAGAAAAACAAAGACAATATCAAGAGGCAAAACAAGATTATGAAAACTATCAGCAGAATTTTGAGCAAGCAAAAATACAAAAGAGCTACACACTTTCAGAAGAACTGAAAGAAGAATTGAAAGCTAATTACAGAAAAGCGTCAAAACTTTGTCATCCTGATGTAGTGCCAGAAGGCAGGAAAGAAGCAGCAGAAAAGATTTTTGTAGAACTCAAAAACGCCTATGACGAGAACGATTTGAAAAAAGTAAATGAACTATTAGATTATTTGGAAAAAGGCAAACCGTTTTCTACCAAACATGAAACAATTAGTGACAAAGAAAAATTGAAGATAACTATTATTCGTTTACGGCAGATTTTGAATGAATTGATAAAGCAAATTGATGAAATTAAAATTGCTGAAAGTTATCAACAGATTAGTCAGATTGATGATTGGAATACTTATTTTAAGACGACAAAAGAAGATTTAATCAAGGAGTTAGAAAGATTACAAGGACAATCAAACCATTCAACTATCTAAAAAAATAACCATTTAACAAATGAATGAAATACAAGCTAAACATCAATAAACCTGCGCCAGAGGAAAAGGAAATAGAGGAATCTAAAAATTTTAATAGGATTTTGCGCCAATATAGAGAAAAAAGGCGAACAAAATCCTTGCACAATGTATTACTTAAGCTCAACAAGCAACTCCCTGTTCTTATCATTACTATACTAATGGTGCTGATTATCATTTACTTGAGTAAGATATTGAAAAAAATAGAGAAGCAAGAACACAAAAATATTCCCCAACAAGAACAAAAGCAATAGAGGAAAACTATCTTTTTAAATAAGCATAGTCTGAATGGTAGAGGAAAATCCAAATAAAAATCCAAAATTCATTCTTACAATGATTGATTTTTAAAAATTGAATAGTAATATTGCG
>JALOMS010000222.1 GCA_025455345.1 Thermoflexibacter sp.
TCCGAAAAGATAGAAAAACAAAAAAGTAACAATTAAAGAAACAGGAATGGTAATGCCTATCAAAACAGGTGCTTTGAAATCGCCCAAGAAGAAGAAAATGATAACAAAAGCACAAAGCCCACCCGTAAGTAAGTTGGAAATGAGGTTATTAATAGAAAGGTCTAAGAGTTCTGTTTGGTCTTGGGTGATGTGAAACTCCAATTGGGGGTAATCTTTCTCAAACTCTTTGCTAAGGTCTTGCAAGGTTTTCCGCAGTTGCAATAGTTGGACATCTGCCTGTTTGATGACCGACATGACCACTGCGCGCTTGCCATTGTAAGTATAGATTCCCCTTAGTTTTTGCGCTCGAAGCTGTACAGTTGCCACATCTTTGATTTGCAAAAGGCGATTCTCTCCTACTTTAAAATACACATTTTCAATATCTTGCTTGCTTCGCAGTACGGAATTGAAGCGAATGTTGTACTGGTATTGCCCATCTTTGACGGTAAGGTTGCCTAATTCTACATTGTTGCGTTGCAAGAGTTGGGAAAGCGTCTGCTCGTTCATGCCCAAGCTCAAGAGTTTGTTGCGGTCGGGAATAATCACCATTTCGGGGAGGGAAAGCCCACTTAGGTCGACAAGGGCAACTTCGTCTAACTGCTCTAAGCGGCGTTTGAGTACGTTTTCGCAAAATTCGCTGATGGAGAGGAAACTTGCCCCAACCCCCAACCCCCAACCCATAGGAGAAGGGGAGTTAGCCTCACCCCCCTGCCCCCTCTCCTGCTGAGAGGGGGAGTTAGCTTCCGCCGTTGTCTGTGTCCCCACAGACGACTTATAACTTACGTTGATATTGAACACAGGAATATCGGAGGCACTTGCTTTGATGACCTTGGGGCGGGGCATATCGCGCGGGAGGCTACCCATGAGCGCGTCTATTTTTTCGTTGGTTTCTATGTAGGCAAGGTTGATATTGGTGCCGTAGTCAAAAGAAAGTTTGATAACGGCAAGCCCATCCCTGCTCTCTGTCTGGAGGTCTGCCAATTGATTGACCTGCAAGAGTTGGTTTTTCAGTGGCTTCACGATTGCCTTGTGTAGCTCGCGGGCAGAGGTATTGGGGTAGCTTACCTGCACCGTAATTTCTGGAATCGCGATTTCAGGTAGCAACGACACAGGAATCTGGGTGAACGTAAGCAAGCCCAAGGCAACTACGGAAAGCGCAGTGATAAGCACCGCAATAGGACGATAAAGTAAGAACTTGACCATAAGGCAAAGGTAAGCAAGGGAAAGCAAAGAAAAAATAGGAAAAGGTTACTAAAAATCACTCCTTTTGAGGCAGTACAGTTGCTTTGACATTAATGATAAGTGGGTTGGGGTCTATGTTGGCATGGATTTCTACTTTTCTTAGCACAATGCCTTCTTCTTTTGCTTCAAAACGAATAGTAATGGGCGTTTTCTCTCCACTTTTTACTGGTTCTTTGTGCCACTTAGCAACCGTACAGCCACAGTCTGTGCCAATGGTATCTAAAAGTAGGTCTTCTGTGCCTATGTTTTGAAGATAAATAACAGTGTCTTTGATAGTTCCTCTGCCTGCTACTCGCAGATTGATTTGGGTAGTAGTGGGCATAACAGAAGTAAGTGGCTTGGGCTGATGAGAAAAAAAGAAATTCCACACAGCCCACCCCAATAGGCAAACGATAAAGAAGTAATAGAGAGAATTCTTCCAAAAAGCATTCATAATACATTTTATTTGAGGGTGATAAATGCCAAAACAAAATCGTTGTCATCTTTCATCTGGCTAATCTGCTCGTAATAAGGCGTTTGTTTGAGGTGCTCCATAAAGGCAGGGTCATTTTTCATTTTCATAACTTTTCTGTTATCAATCAAACTAATAAAGGTTTTATCATCTTTTACTCCTACAAAGGGAGAAAAACTGCTTATAATTCCAAAAATTGGATGCATTGCTATAAGGTCGTTTTCTTTGTAAACCAATTGAGAATGATGGTCATAAATAGCAAAAGTTAATTTCCCATCAAGATAAGGTAGGAGAAGGAAGGAATCATTTAATTCTATGAAGCCTTTATTCAAAGCTGCTAAATTTTTGATATTACTCATGGTGTATTTTTGATAACTTTCAAAGTTCTTTTTATACTCGTTAGGAACTACTTTATTATTAAATTTTAAAAGATATTTCACACTTATCTTGTCTGTACTATATTCGTATATAGTATCTGATAGGCTTGGTGAGTAAAGAAATCCTACATTGTTCTTTACAATATTTCCAGAACTCCCATTACCGAAAGCACCGTCCTTAAAAAAAGGGAAAAATTCACTCTTTTTAGTATATGCATCTGTGAATATTGATATATTATAATTGTCCTTATCTTTTGAAGGATTACCTCCCAAGTAAGCAACCATTTCTTTGTTTGGAAGTAGTAAGAAATTCTCAATAAATAAATTCATACGTTTTTCTTCCAAAAATTTGCCATCTTCCAAATAGAAAAATATAAATTTTTGTTTTACTGCGGAAAAAATAATCAACTTATTATTTTTCACATCGATATCTGCCCCATCTATTGTAGGATATTGCCCAGGTCCCTCCCCTAATTCCCCTATTTTGTATAAGAAATTCCCAGATAAATCAAATACTTGAATTGATTTATATTTTTTATCAACAATAAGTAACTTATCTTTCAGAAAAAGGACTTTATTTATGCTTGCAAGAACTTGTGTAGTATCCAATTTTATTGGAATTAAATTTAAATTTTTAATAATTGTCTTTGTTGGAGATATACCATTCAGAGTGGAAGACAAATCAATAGTAATAATTTTTGTGTCTTGTAAACTATTTTTATCGTTAGAGCAAGAAAACAAAAATAAAATAGGGAATAAAATAGGGAATAAAATAGGGAATATGTTATATTTTCTCATATATCTTCTAATATGTTAAAGAGTTTATCAGGGAATTAAGCAAGGGCTTACTTTACGTTATATGAGTAACATAAGCCCTTACAAATCAGTTATTGCATAGGAGTAGAGCCTGAAGGACATGGATTTGAAATACAACCATTACCACCAGCAAGACAATCATTTCCTACGGCTACAATATTACAACTGTCTTGATGGTAACAGAACTGAGTATATACCAGTAGAGTACCACCTGCTTTAGCCTCCTTTTGCGGATACACCCAAGACAATACTGCTATGCTTGCAGCAAAGGCTAATAAAGCTAACTTTTTACGATTTTTCATGTTATTAAATTTTTGAAATTTGTGTTTTTAGATTCCAAATTTTACATTCCAGATTCACTTAGCTAAGTACCAAAGTACATTACAAAGTAAAGGAGGATTTTTGAAAGATTTTTAGTAATCTTTTCCTAATTTTATAGGAAAAGATTACTAATTTTTACTTTTTGAGTGCATTTTGTACAGCCAAATGGAGCAATTCCTTACAAGAAAGTATCCCCAACTTAGCTTTCATATTTTCCTTGTGGTTCTTGACGGTGTGTGGACTGAGGTTGAGTTGGTTTCCGATATCCACATTGCTTAGTATTCCGTTCCCGATGATTTCAAAGATAGCTTGCTCAGTTTTGGTGAGCGGATTTGAAGGATTTAACATAGTTTTGAAAAAAAGGTTTAAGTAAAACAAATAGTTTGCACCGCAAGACACTCGTACCTAACTTGATGTAAATCATCATGCTATCAGAAACAGCACATTGGAAAAGTTCGGGAAATAAAAAGAACACCCGTCTGGTGTGTGCGTGTGCGTGTGCGTGTGCGTGTGCGTGTGCGTTGTGGAAATTTAAAAAAATAGGAAAAGGTTACTAATTTTTACATTTTCCTTAGTTTATATTCTTTACGTGTGTTTGCAGGGTGTTATATTAGTTGTTAGTTGTTGGTTGTTAGTTGTTGGTTGTTAGTTGTTAGTTGTTAGTTGTTGGTTGTTAGTTGTTAGTTGTTGGTTGTTGGTTGAATAGTTAGTAAATACTCAACTGTTTAGCTATCAAACTATTCAGCTATTTTTAATTGATTTATAATGAAAAAATACAGTTATGGCTTGGTGATGTTATTCTGCTTGCTGTCTTTGGCGGGCGTGGCACTGCTGTCGCGCCTTTCGGTGCAGTTAAACCCCTCTAAAGGGCAAGGCTCGCTTACAGTGAGTTATTCGCTCCCTTCTGCCTCCCCTGATGTGATAGAGCGCATGGTAACAGCCCGTTTAGAGGGCGCATTTAGCACCTTGCAAGGCATTACCAAGATTAGTTCTGTATCTTCTTACCATTCAGGTTACATCACTCTTTCCTTAGATAAAAACTTGGATTTGAGCCAATTGCGTTTTGAAGTAGCTATGCTCCTGAGGCAACTATACCCTTCTCTCCCCAAAGAACTTTCCTATCCTACCATTAGCCTCTATGCCCCCGAACAACAAGAGAAAAACAAGCCACTTATGACCCTCCAACTGAACGGCAATGCTACACAAAGCACCCTACAAACCTATGCAGAGGAGCAAGTAAAGCCACAATTGGCACAGATAGAGGGCATTTATGAGGTGAATGTAACAGGGGGCAACCGCCAAGAGTGGGTACTGCGCTACCAAACCGAGCAGTTGGCACAGTTAGGTTTGCAAGAAACTGATATTCAGCAAGCTGTACAAAGGCACTTTCAGCAGCAAAACTTAGGTGTGGCACTTACTGCTTCTGGGCAACGGCTTAATGTGGTGCTGGGTACACCCCAACCTAAATCCTTCCCCAAAGGAGAAGGACTTGGCGATACATTGTTGCCCCAACCTAAATCCTTCCCCAAAGGAGAAGGACTTGGTAATACAGGCTTTGAAAACGCGCCAGAAGCGGTTTGGGACGCGATTCCTCTGCAAAAGATTGGTGATAGAATCGTCTATCTCACAGATGTAGTGCAGGTAAACCGTGAGGAGCAACCAATTACTGCTTTTTACAGAATTAATGGTAAAAATGCCATTAACCTTACGTTAGTACCTAATGGAAAGGAAAATCAACTTTCTTTGGCAAAAGAAGTGCGCCAAAAGTTGCAAGAAATAGGTACAAAACTGCCCCCTACCTACCACATTCGCATAGATTATGACGCTACGGAATATATCAAAGAGAACTTAGACAAGATTTGGGTGCAGTCGGGTTTTGCGGTGCTTATCTTGCTGTTGTTTGTTTTAATTACCACCCAAAGTTTCGCCTACACTTTGTTAATACTCTTTGGAACATTTGCTAACCTTGCCATTTCGTTTATTCTGTTTTACTTTTTCAAGGTAGAAATTCATCTTTACTCTTTGGCGGCTCTCACTACTTCTTTGGGTATGCTCATGGACAATATGATAGTGATGATAGACCACTACCGCCGCTATCGCAACTTAGAGGTCTTTACAGCACTTTTGGGCGCAACTCTCACCACGATTGCAGGTTTGAGTGTGATTTATTTCCTACCCGAAGAAAGCCGCATAGATTTGATAGATTTTGCCGTAGTCATGGTGATTACCTTGGCAGTTTCTTTACTTGTTGCTTTATTCCTTGTCCCTGCACTGATAGAAAGAGGAATGTTAAAAAGCAAAGCAACCCAAAAGAGTAAGGCAAAGAGAGGCACTTTTTCTAAAAGGAGATACCGCTTTTTATTGCACTTTTCTTACGTATATACCTTGTTAAGTTGTTTCATTCTTCGTTTTCGCAAGACCGCAATCTTGGCGATAGTTCTCTTGTTTGGCTTGCCCGTTTTTATGCTCCCCAACAAAGCACAGACGGAAGACTGGTATGCCAAAATCTATAACCAAACCTTAGGGAATGAGTATTATGTAGAGCATATTCAGCCCTATGTAAATAAGTTTTTGGGGGGGACTTTGCGGCTTTTTGTGCAATACACCTACGAAAAGTCGTACTATGCCAAGCCAGAACGCACCGCGCTGTATCTGATAGCAGGCTTGCCCAACCAAAGCACGCTGGCGCAAATGAACGACATCATGCTGAAATTTGAGAACTTTTTGGCGCGCTATCCTGAGATAGACCGCTTCATTACCAACGTGCAGAGTGGACAACAGGCAAGTATTGTGGTTTATTTTAAGCCTGAATACGACAAAGGTGCTTTCCCCTATATCCTGAAAAACCGTAGCATTGCCCTCTCTACCGAAATGAGTGGAGTGAGTTGGGATATTTTTGGGGTGGGGCAGGGTTTCAGTCAAAATGCAGAGGAAAACAGTACCCCTACCTTTAACGTGCAATTGTTTGGCTACAACTACAACGAATTGGAAAGACAGGCAACTATTTTGAAGAAAAAATTGGAGGCGCACCCACGCATACAAGAGGTAAATATCAACAAAAGCCCCAATTGGTGGAGCAACAAAAACCTCTATGAATACCTGATAGACATTGCCCCTGCGGCATCTACGCTCCAATCTTTGGACAATACGCAAAGCTATTTGCTCATGGAGAGGCAAAATGCCCTGCCCCGACCTGACCTTTACCAACTGCTTGGGGGAGAGTACATTCCGATAAAAATTATTCCACAAGGAAGCGAAGATTTTGACGTGTGGTCGCTGAAAAATCGCCCTTTCCAAGTGGTGAGGCAGGACGGCAAAGCCAAGCAAACCCTCCCTACCAAGTTTGGGAACATGGCAGAGATTAGACGCGAAAAGGTGATTTCGGAAATACACAAAGAAAACCAACAGTACCTCCGCATGGTGAGTTTCGAGTATTTTGGCAGTGCCAATTTTGGGGAAAAATTCTTAGACGAAAAGCTAAGAGAAATGCAAGCAATTTTCCCTTTGGGCTACACCGCCAAGAAAATGAGTTACAATTGGTTCATGGAAAATGCGAAAAAGCAATACGGACTCATTGCGCTGGTGATGGTGCTAATTTACGTGATTTGTGCGGTTACTTTCGAGTCGCTTTGGCAGCCCTTTGCCCTTATTTTGCTGATTCCTTTTTCTTTCATTGGGGTTTTTATCACCTTTTATGTCTTCGATTTCAACTTCGACCAAGGCGGCTATGCCTCTTTTGTACTGCTAAGTGGGACGGTGGTAAACGCAGGGATTTTTATCATCGCCGAGTACAATCACCTGCGAAAACGCTTTCCTAAGCGCAAGCAGTGGCGGCTTTACCTTAGTGCCTTTCACCACAAAATAGTACCTATCTTGCTCACCGTACTCTCTACGGTGGCGGGTTTTGTGCCTTTCCTGATATATGGACAAAACGAGGCATTTTGGTTCGCGCTTGCCGTAGGGACTATCGGCGGACTACTGATGTCTATCTTAGTGATTTTCCTTTACCTACCGCTATTTCTCATACCCAGAACTACAAAATTTATGGCTAAAATAATTCTTAATTCTTAATTCTTAATTCTTAATTCTTATATAGTAACCTTTTCCTATTTTTCAAAATTTCCATACCCAAAATTTGTACATATAAGCAAAATCACTTAATTTTAAATCTACAATACTACGCACACGCACACGCACACGCACACGCACACGCACACGCACACGCACACGCACACACCAGACGGGTGTTTTTTTATTTCCGTACTTTTTCAATGTGCTGTTTCTGATAGCATGATGATTTGTATCAAAGTAGGCATGAGTGCCTTGCGGTGCAAACTATTTGTTTTACTTAAACCTTTTTTCAAACTATGTCTAATACTTCAAATCGGCTCACTAAAACTGAGCAAGCTATCTTTCAAATCATCGGAAAAGGAATCATTAGCAACATCTCTATTGGCAGGAAGCTAAACATCAGCCAACATACCGTTAAAAATCACAAAGAAAACATCAAGCAAAAATTAAAGCTCTCTACTTGCGAAGAACTTTTGGCGTTTGCCGTACAGAATAGCTCACTCTTTGTGGAAGAAAAACCAGAAGAATGAAAAAATAGTAACATATTACTACTCATTATCAGCAAATTAGTAACATATTACTATTGACATGCGTTTTTTTCTATCTTATCTTTGCAGTGTATTTTGGTACTTCGCGAAGTGAATTTGTAAACGGTATTTTTAATTAATTCTAAAACTTCAAATTTTTAAAAATCATGAAAAGTAAACTGAAGAAAATTGGGATGTTATTCCTCTTTCTGGTAGGGGGAGGAACAGGCTTTTTTGGAAAGAGCGTAAATAACTATGCAAATGCCTATCCAATTGTTTCGGGGCGCTACCAACCTAATGTATGCTTGGATAGATACAAGAATGTGTATATCGCAACGTGCCACGAGATGGTGCCAAATGGTCCCTGTGATACGAGAGTTATTTGTTTACAGTAATCACAAAATAAATTAATTAAAAAATGAAAAAATTATTTTTATTATTTACTCTAATTTTAGGCGGAGCAAGTAATTTTATGCCATCTGATTTAAGTAATCAGGTATCTGCACAAAGTTATGGAGGTAGTCGTTATGCTTTAAATCTCTGTTATAGGGATAATGGCAAAGACATGAGGGCTGGTTGTGAAACATTAGACCCTTTGGGACCATGTGACCGTTATTATAAGTGTCAATTTTAAAAAATTGGGGATATGGTATATACGTTTCTCATATCCCCATATTTTATCAAAATTATATTTCAGACCAATAATTTTTGCTTTATGAAAAAAAAAATATTTTATATACTCATCTTTCCGCTATGTATTTTACTTTCTTGTAATAGTGCTGAAAAACCTATGATTACTCAGTATAAAGAAGATTATAATATGAAGATTAAGGAAGATTCCATTACCATTTCTATAGATTCATCTTATAGGTCTTTTTATGGTGAATACTCATACCTAAAATTAAAAGATATACTTCAGTTTTATGGTTATAATAACTTTAATCATAGTATAGATGTATTTTCCTTGAGTGATTTAACTGTAGTAAAAAAAATTAAGTTAAACAAGGAAGGACCGAATGGAATCACAGGGATTCATTCATTTTTTGCTTCGACACCCGATAGTTTGTTTATTGCAAATGAGAATATGTTATACCTTGTTTCAGGAGATGGGCTGATTCTGAAAAAGTGGAACATTACAGCTACTCTGCCTAAAGAGTTCTACCAAAAGAATCGACATGGTTCTAATAGACTATATCCTATTATTTATGATAAATACCAAAATGCTATTTATATGCGTATTTTTGATTATGAATATGGGTACAAAAGCCCTGATTATGGAGAGAAATATAAAAAGCCTATATTGGCAAGATATGACCTGAAAGATGCTAAATTTACAATTTTACCTGTTTTCTATCCTAAAGAACTGCAAAAAAACTACAAAGGTTATATGCAAGATATGGTATGCATTTCTCCCTCTTTTGATAAAAGTAATCATTTACAAAAACTATACTTCACTTTTGGTGGTTCTTCTAACCTATCTTATTATGATGTACAAAAAAAAGAATATATAGAAAGTGGCGGAGCCTCAACAATGACTGAAAATGAAATAGAAACACTCACTTGGTCTGAACACTCTAATGAAGATAAGAAAATGCGCCATGTTACTAATGAAGTAAATTTTATGTACACAACTTTTGACTTTTCAACAAATTTGGGCTATCGTTTTCATTTAGGCAAATTGCCAGAAGGTGTAACTGATATGCGGAATATCTTACTCAAGAAAAAACTAATCCTGACTATTTTTGATGCAAATCACACTATTCTAAAAGAAATTGATTTCTCAAATCATCGAAACGTAAATCTACAATCCTTCTTTGCTGTAAATGGTAATCTTTATATTCCTATTTTTGATGAAACACATGAAGATTTATTAAAATTTTTAATTGTGAAATGCCATGAAAATAATTTATAAATCACTGTTCAAGTTATTGATAATGACAAAGATATTGTTTACCATCTCTTGTGCAGGTGAAACAACAGAAAAAACAGAACAATATCCTGATTTCAAGCAGTTTCTGCAAAAAGAAGTAAAATTGGAAGTAATAAAAGAAAAAAAGTCTTTGATATTCTTATTACAAGGAACAAACTGTTCCTGCCAAGACGCAAATCTGCGCTTTGCCAATGAGTTGATTAGCAAGAGTAAAGAGGAATTTAACCTCATTGTCATAGCCAAAGATGATGAGGACAATAAAATAAAAAATAGCCTTGTCGCCAAGGATAAATTACATATTTATTTTGAGGATAGAACACAACTTTTAGAAAAACATGGGAGTATTTTTGTAGGAGATAAAGTTTTTATTCTTGACAAAGGGGTATTCACTCATGTATTCAAAATTGATAAAGACAATTATGAAATAATCGAAGAAACTTTGTTATAAACTTGTTTTAAATTAAAAATAAAACATCATCTTATGCCTAATAGCTCAATACTCATCATTCCTTTTTCTCTCGAAAGCCACTTGTATCCTACTTTTCAGACTGCAAAAACCTTGCAAAAGTATGGCTACCAAGTCATTTATGCTACTCCTGCTATTTATCATACGCACGTCGCTACACAGGGTTTCTTTGGCATAGAGTTAGGTGGTTTCCCTTTTGGCTACAACTTCGAGCAGGAAAACCGAGAGTTTGAGAAAAGCACTGATTTGTACTTGGACGTGCTCATAGACAAAGCAAGCAATCGTATTTATGAGGACAGAAAGCGTAAACTCGCCCAAATCATCACCAAAGTTCAGCCAAGCGTGGTACTGATAGACACTTGGGCAAGCACTGATTTTATTATTTTGTATCCCCTTTCCCAGCAGTATGGCTTTACGCTTGCTTTTATGCACCTCATGCTTTCTACTTACCGCAAGCAGTTTTCGCCACCGCTTTTTTCGCCATTCTTGCCCTCTGGGAAAGAAGCAACACAAAAAATATGGAAGCAATTGGCATGGCAGAAGAAAATAAACAACATCAAGCAAGCAATCAAATACTTAGGACATCATGATGTCAAGAAAATAAAACAAAAATTCAAAGAAAATCACTTACCTCAAAAACACGAAATTTTGTGGGAAGAAAACCCTTACAACTATGCCTTTGCGGGTGTGCCAGAGTTTGTATTTTCCGCAGAGGAACTGGAGTTTAGCCCTTCGGAAAAGCGACCTCATCAGCACTACTTGGGCGGCATTATCTACGCCGACCGCAAGCAAGTGGACATAGATGAAAACTATGAAATGGTATTGCAAGAAGTTCAAGATAAGCAATCCTCATTAATTTAC
>JALOMS010000223.1 GCA_025455345.1 Thermoflexibacter sp.
TAAAGAAAACCTTCCATATTGTGGATTCTCCTTAGCTTAGTGCAGTTCATGACTATGCTAAGTGAAGTAGCTGATTAGCATTATCACTCATATCCTACTTTCTAATTACTTTTTAATTACCATATAACGTGTCGAGTGTGATTGGTTGAGTTGGATGAATCAGTTTCCTGTGTCACTTGACTCATCTGATGCTTCTGCCTCAGCAGTTGTACTGTAAATAGTGAGAAAGGCAAAGGAAGCGTATTTACTTTTGTCTTACCTGTTGTGGTAGCGAATGAGTCATTAGAGCAACCCAATACAAATCCTATTGACAAGTCCTAAGCCTCATATAAAATATTTTGACAATTTATTTAAAACAACCTTTATTGATTGTAAAATAAAAAATACTCCCCTTGCCTTCTTCACTTTCCACCCAAATCTGCCCCCCGTTTCTTTCTATAAACTCCTTGCAAAGAATTAAGCCTAAACCTGTGCCTTTTTCGCCTGCCGTTCCTCTTTGGCTACTCATGTTGATAGTAAAGAGGAGTGAAAATTGCGCTGCGGTCATGCCTGTCCCTTCGTCTTTGATAGAGATGATAATTTGCTCATTGTCTGCTGTTTCTATTGCATTAACCATAATCTTTCCTTTTTCGTAGCTAAACTTTACCGCATTTGCCAAGACATTCCTCAATGCTATCCTAATGTGATTAATATCTGCATAGACCAATACATTTTCAGGGATTTCGCTTTCTATTTCTACCTGTTTTTTGTTGGCTGTCTCCTGCAAAAAACTCACTATCTCGTCAGCTACGGCAAACAAAGGGAAATTTTGGGGGTTGGGTTTCACCACTGCCATTTGCACCCTTGCCCACTGCAAAAGGGTTTCCACTGTATTGTCCACATTTGCCAATTGGTGATTGAGGGAAACATTTATTTGGCGTAAGTCGTCTGTGCTAAGTCCTTCTAAATGTGAAGTATGCAAGGTGTTTTTCAAAGAAGCAATGGGGCTACGAAGGTCGTGGGCAATGACCGAGAATAGCTTGTCTTTCATTTTATTGAGTTCTTCCAACTTCTCTGATTGCATACTGATTTCTTCGTTTTGCTGGACTATCTCCTCGTTTTGGGAGGTAATTTCTTCATTTTGTGCTTCTATTTGGTCGTTTTTCTCTTGTAAGTCCTTATTTTTCTGTTCTATCACTTCATTTTGTTGTTGCAAAAGTAGTTTAGCCTTCTTTTCTTTTTCTTTGCTACGGAAAACAAGGAAGGCAACAACCGCCAAGCCAAGCAAGCCAAGTGCAAAAAGATAAAGTAATAATTTTTGATTTTTGGATTCCTCTGCTTGGAGTTCGTTTTGCGTATTGAGCAGGGCGATTTCTTTCTCCTTCTTTTCTAACTCAAAATCCACCTTCATCTCCTTGATTTTCTTGGCATTGTCTATGTTGATAATGCTGTCGTTGAGGGAGTGAAAAATGGTAAAGTAATGATATGCTTTGCTGTGTTGTTTCAGATTGGCGTAAGTTTTATGTAATAATTCTACTGCTTCTTTTATTTCTATAAAAAAATTACCCGCTTTTGCTACTTCAAATGATTTTTCCGCATAGTATATCACGCTGTCTTGGTGTTGCCCTTGTGTGTAGTGAGTAAGTGCCAATTTGTAAGGAGCATAAGCCTGTACTTGCTTGTTATTCAGTTGTAAAGCTATTTGGTAAGACTGGCTAAAACTTGCAAATGCCTTTGGATAATCTTTTATTTTTCTGTAATAATCTCCTATGCTATTTAAGGAGTTCATCATGCCTTGTTTATCTCCCAGTTCCTTGCGTATTGTCAATGCCCGCTCTAAATAACCCATACCCTTGGAGAGTTCCTTTTTAAAACAATAGTAGTCGCCTACTATCATCAGCGTAGAAGCAATCATTGGCTTATCTTGTATTTCCTCTGCAATTTCCAAAGCCTCTTGCCCAACCACAAAAGCCTCCTCACGTAGTTCTTGCCTAATATATCCCCTGCTAATAGCGGAGAGAATATTAGTAATTTCTTTTTTATCTCCTATTTTCTTCATTATTTTTAATGCCTTTGATAGGTATTCAGTTGATTTGGCGAAGTTTCCTTGTGCGGTGTAGTTCCTACCTATTTGCGAATACGCATGGGCAACTCTTTTCTCATCATTGATTTTGGTGGCTAAAAAAAGTGCAGAATCGTACAGAATAAATGCTTGTTGCAAATCTACTTTGTTTGCCATAAGCCCTAAATGAAGCAGAGCGTCAATTTTACCTTTGGGGAAGTTCAGTTTGTCTGATAGGGCAATTGCCTGATTTGCAAATAATTTCCCACTATCAGGGGCGGCAAAGGTATAAAAGCTCACCAATCGGTTCAGCAATATCACTTTATTCGTATCTTCCTTGCTATGAGCCAATTGTGGTAGTATTTCGTCAATCGTCTTTCTTTGGGCAAGCAAAGGGAGGTGTGTAAGAAAAAGTAGGGGGAGGAGGCAAAGTAGGTGTTTCATGGGTTTGATTAGTTGGTGTAGTTCACACCCTTGAAAGGGTGTGTTATGTAAAAAGATAATCAATGAGTTAAATTAAGTAATATGTCCATTATTTCTCATTTCTTAAACTGCTCTAAAATCCAAAGCATAATACCCAAGATTTCTTCTACTTGAATCAGGTAATACAAATCTTTGTCTATGTAAACCACTTTATTTTCATATTTTAAGAAACGCCATTCGTTTGCCGTAGTTACACAACCATAGACTTTGCTAATATCTTCTCCTTCTTGTTGGTTGAATAGGTAAGCGGCGTACATCTCGGCGGCGCATTGTCCTAATCCCTCGTCAATGGTGCGGTTTTTCGCCTCTACTATGCAAAAAACAGGTGCGGTAATGTCTGTTTTGTCAGTACGTAAAGTAAGTAAGAAATCACAAACCCCGTTCAGTGAATTACTTGCGTCCACATCAAAAGTATAACCTGAAAAGAAGCTAAAAATCTTATGTTGTCGTCTTAATTCTCTTAAAATAGGGGCAATAATCGCTTCTGATTTCGCTTTTTCACTGGATAAAGGAAATTCCTTTGCCTCTTGCAAGTCGTTCTGCAAAAATGGGCTTATACCCACTTTGGGAATAGGCTGTTCATAAAGATTGGTAATTTTACTTTCGAGCCCAAACTTGTTCTCTACTTGCTTTAAGGTTAAAAATTCACTGTATGGCATGGCTTTTCTTGTTTTCTTCAAAGATAGTGAATTTTTTTGAGGAAAAGAAAAGTTTTTAGGGGGTGTATGTTTTTAGTTCTTTCCACAGGCGTTCAAATTCACTAACGTAAGAGCTTACCAAATCGGGGTGGTGGATACGTTTTTCATATTAATCCAGAAATAGTTTATTTATCTTGACAAAAATAACACAAACCTTATCTATAAACATCAAATGGGAATTGTGATTAATCGCCTTTTTTATTGGAGGAGAAAGAATTTCCATTACCCTGTATATTGATATTATTATTACCTAAAATTGTAGATGTATTACTTGTAGAAATAGCAATTTGATTAGTTTTTTCTTTCTCATGATTTTTCAGTAGGGTAGATATCGCAGTATAGAAAGTTTGATTTTTAAGCAATTCTGCTAATATTACTTCAAATTTTCCTTGAAACCTTTGAGGATTCTTTTCCCAAGAATTCCATACCATTTCAGATTCCATATCTGCTAAAAACTCTGTTTCTACTACGCGATAAATAGGCAATAGGGTATTATCACTTTTGTTGCTTTTTATGTAGCTTTCCAAAAGACTACTAATTTCTTCTTTCAAGGATTTAATAATTGGGTTTTCTAATTTGTAAGTAAGAAATTTTCTTTGGCTGTCTTGGTAATAAATTTTCCAAGGGAATTCATTTGCAGGTATTTGTGCTAAATCTTTTCTATAAAGACCTCTTGTTATGCTATTTCCTATTTCTGTTTTTATAAAGTCAATTGCTTCCTCAAAAGACCTCTCGATATTTTCTAAGTTTGCAAAGGCTCTGTAAAATCGCATTGCAAACTTTGTAGCTATCTCGTCATTGATTTCTTTTGAAGTTCCTATTACCAAAGGGATATTTTTACTTATCAAACTTTGCGCTTGTTCGTAGGTACAGCAACCATTTAGAAAAACAAGTAATAGATTTTCTTGCTTACTTAGAAAGCTATTTAGTCCTTCTGTGTAGGCTTTTTGGTTTTTCCCTTCATTGTTCTCAAGCAGCAATTGGTAACTATCTGCATGCCCCCCGTAGTGAAATGCAGTGATTCTATTTTTATATCTTTCATCTTGAAAAGTATTAAAAATGTCTTCTACTCCTGCATTTTCTTTAATTATCACTTGGCAAAGTTCTTGTTTTTCCGCTTCCGTCAAAATCTGGTGAATAGCCTTGGCTTCTTTTGTCAGGCTTCGTAAATAGCGAGCATTATCCTGTTTGTCATTGGCAAAGGCAAAGAAAAAGATAGGTGCTTGAGAGTTATTTGACATATTTTGATGGTTTTGAGGTTTTAAATTTATTGCTCCAATAAGCACCAATACGATGAATTTTGGCAGTTACCCAATTGATAAAACCAAGCCTATTTTGTAAGAAAACAGCAATATCCCTAATCACAGTCTTATCTGAAGCATATATGCCTGAATATTTCCATTTGTTTAATAATGCTTCTAAATCATTTTTTGATAACGATTTATTAGGATTCAGTGTGGAAACTACAAGATTTTTGAGAATAAATCTGTGATATTTATTGAGGCGCGAAAAATAGCTCGTTATTATCAGCACTCTTGTAAAGATAGGGTCTGTTTTGATACTTTCTCTGTCATAAGAGAGCAGTTTTCTATTCACATTAGCAACTGCTTGAGTATCGTTTATTTTTAACTCTTTCACGTTTATTCTCTCAATTTGCTCAATTTGCTCAATAAATACAATCTCTCGGAATACATCTCCCGCTATCTGGATTATAGTTTCTTCCTGTGATTGTACCCAGTCGTACATTTGATTTTCCACTTTTACAGTTGTTCTTTTCTCATCAAGCCAAATAGGTATTTTATAGTTTCTGATAGCAAAATAACCATCAGGATACGCGTCCATTTCTTGTTCCTGTGCAACACGTTCTTCTAAGTAAGTTTCCACAAGTTCATCTTTTACTGCTACCTTCTCTTCTAACGTTTTAAGATTTTTTATCAGCTGTGGATTGAGGTCTAAGCCGATTAAATCAATTTTTACGTCAATGATTAATTTTTTAAGTGTAGTATTTTTAACAATTTGTCTAAAATATTCAAGTTTCTCTAAAACAGTTTCACGCTTTACAAAATCGTAAGAAGACGTTTTTGAATCACTTAGAATCAGTTTGTAGGTTAAAAATACAGTGTATAGGGCTTTATCATAATCATCCATGATGTAAGTTGTACTATATGAAGATTTATTATTTTCTTCATATAACATAATCCATTTAGTTAGAATATCGATTATTTTTTCGGGATGGTATTTGTATATTTCTTTGAATATTTTGGCAAGTATTTCCATATAATTATAAGTAACCATTTCAAATAGTATCCCACGGTTATTAAGTATCTGGAAATGATTGGTGATAATTATTGGCAAGGTTATATTCTCAAGACTCTCGCGCACAAGCGCATTAGTATTTTTTAGTAGTCTTTCTAATATTTCAATTAACCTTGGAGACATTCTATCAGGTTGGTCGTATCGTGAGGCATATCCTAATACTAAGGCAACAGTTGAGTCAAGATGGTGTTCGGGTTTATATTTACTTGCTATTTTATTATTCGCTCTAAAAGAATCAAGCATTCCTGAAAGTATGTCCTCGCTATCTTGTAACCAATCTTCCATTAGTTTGAACGTATTTTCATGTTTATCAAACTCTCTCCATCTTGCTACTGATTTAGCCGCAATTGAACGTATCCATATATCTTCTGAAGAGGCAAGTTCAATTAATAAGTTCATGATTGCCCCGTCAGCAATCATTCCTAAATCACTTAAAGTATTAGCCACTACATTACGAAATGTACTTCTTTTCTCATACGTACCAAATAACAACCAATTATTTTTATTAGTAGAACTGAACACTAATTTATTTAAAAGAGCCGCCGATGTAATAATATGACGCTTGTAATTTTTCCATATATACTCTAACAAAGCCCTTTTCTGTTTTAGGGAACTACTCGTCAGGGTACTATCGTATGCACCTATATTTTCAAATTTTGAAAAACTTAGTAAAGGAATAAGATTTTGATAGTCAATAAACTTACCTTGTGAGCCTTTACTATACCAAGCATCATTAAAAAAAGTATCAATGATAATAAAAAACTGGTCTTCATAAAGTCCGTCTAATAGCATCATACCTACTACTATTAATTTATTTGTTTCGTCTAAATTGTTAAACCATTTACTGATATGATTACTTTCTGCCTTTACTTGTACGATTAATTTATTAATATCTTCTATTTTCAGATTTTCACTGAATGTATTAGTTAACATATTTACAAACATTTCTATTTGTATGGGATTTTCTAACTGATAATCAATGTTTTCCTGTATTTTTTTGATAGCATCAGTTAAACTATCTAAACTGTTAGCAACAATTAGCTTGTGTAATAAATTGCTAAGTTTATTATTATCATAATGTATTTTTTCTGGTAAGTCAAACCAAAAATTAGTAACTGTTTTTGCAGCTTCTGAAATGCCCATCGCCGCCTTAGAAGCTTCTGTACTGATAATTATATAGTGTGCTTTATCATTTGTAACTTGTTGTAAACGAATAATATCGTACCCTATAACTTCAGGTGTAATTTGATTAAAAATAAATATTGTTGGATATTCTTCTTCTTTCATATATGAAGAAATATTATCAATATTTGCATTTTCATATTGTCGCAATTCCTTTACTTTTAATATATCACTCTCTAATTTAACTAAGTTAGCTATATGCTTGACCAGTGAATTTTTATCAATGTGACTGTTACCAGAAATAATTAATATCTTATTATTTTTGAGTATTTTAAAAATATCCTGAGTAAAAATGGGAGCAACATAATTCTCATTATTATATGGTTCAAGATTGACAGGCACAAATGCTAATTTATTACTAACATTGTGATTTTCTATTTTGAAAATGTTATTTTGATTTCCCTGTACACTGATATTGTCATTTCCGTTAATAGAACTTGAATATGTATAGTCAAATTCATTCGTTTCATCTAATAGCATTTCTTTATTTTCCATAGGTTAAAGGGATTATAATTAGTTTATAATATGAATTATGCAACATTTCGCCTAAATTGTGATGATAAATTCACTTCTCCAATTCCGTTTGACGAAGACCACCTTCTATTTGAGGAGTAAGTTTTTGAAAAAATAGTTAGTGTTTTAAGCAAATTTTTGTTAATAGTTTTGAGTATTGATGATACCCTACTCAAAGGAGTTGCTTCTATCCGCAAACACAACCCTGACCTTGTTTTTTTGGATATAGAGTTGCCACAGCACAGCGGCATGAGCCTTAGTAAGTTTTTAGACGAAGATGAAAGAAATTTTGAAATCATTTTTTCTACTTTTCACTTTGAGTTCGCGATAGAATCCTACGAGTTGGAGGCGATTGGCTACTTGGTAAAGCCTATGAGTTCTCAAAAATTGAAAACGCCTATCAAGCGATTAAAAAAACGTTTGGAAGAGAAACATGCACTGCACAAAATAGGGGTCATCAAAGACGTACTCAAAGACGAGGACAGCAAGCGCATACGCATAGCGACGATAGAAGGGCAGTATTTTATCAATCCCGAAGAAATCAACTATTGCAGGGCAGACGGCGCATACACAGAGATATTTACAGAAACTGAAAAGATATACGCAGGGCGCAATATCAAATATTTTGAGGAACTATTCGTGTCGGAAAAATACTTGATGCGCGTACATCGTTCCTACTTTGTGAACCTACGAAAAGTGGCAGTTTATCAAGCACGCGAGCATACTTACCTCCTCACACTCAAAGACGGCACGGAGGTCTTGCTCTCCCCACAAAAGGTAAGAGAGTTTCAAGAACAAATGAGGAGCTTAGACAAGTAAGACAAAACTATGTATCCAATTATTTTCTTCAATTTCCCAAATCTGACAGCAAAGCATTGCAGGTGAGAGCTTAAAATGCTTTATTTTTATCTAAAATCTTTTTCTCATTTGGGCTAAGATGAGCATTTTTTAAGAAAATGTGAAGGAGTAGCGCGATTAAATGCGAAAAGTAAGCCAGTGAGCAGATACAAAAGCGCATATACCAGATAATCAGTCAGAAAATAGGCAACGATAGTGAATAACCCCGCACCTTCTATCAAACACGAATTATTCTTTTTTCCAAATTGTGGATATGCGATAAAGTGAGAATGCTAAAACAGATGACTGCTTAAAGATAGAACATAATTTGCCACATAATTTGCCATTAATCTAAAGTTGTGAAAAAAATTTCTACTTTTGTAATACTTCCTACTCAATAGATATATTACTTTGTTTTTCTCTTTTAAATCACTTACAAAATGAAAAAAAGGATTGGATTTTTGCTCATTTATTTTTTTTCATGTTTCTGTATTTACGCCCAAGAAACAAAATACTGGATTTTCCTGAAAGATAAAATTACAGAGGGCTATGACTATCGCCAACATCTGAGCGAGCAGACTATCCAAAACCGACTTCTATTCCACTTGCCTTTAGTTCAGTTTACAGATATTCCACTTAATCAATCTTACATCAATACTTTACAATCCCAAGGCGCAAAAGTAGTCAATCAATCCAAATGGCTCAATGCGGTTTCTGTTTACCTTACAGAGGAAGAATTAGCCCAAATCAAGCAACTTCCTTTTGTGGAGGACATACAAGCTATTAGCAAACCAATCAATACCCTGAATCGCCAAGGAATGTCCAATATAGAACAAGAAAACCTCAAAAAAGAATATGGAATGGCTTTAGAGCAAATGGAAGCCGCTACTTTTGCATCTGAAAATCTTAATGGACAGGGAATAATTATAGGAGTGATAGACGCGGGCTATTATGGGGCAAAAGACAATCGCTTTTTAGAACATTTATTTGAGGAAAGACGTATTTTGGGGTTGAAGGATATGCTTAACCCCTATGTTACAGACCAATACACCAACCAACGCACCTCTTCTGATGACCACGGAACTACCGTGTTACAAATGATTACAGGCTTTGCTGACAAAGGAAAACAGTATGGCTTTGCGCCCAAAGCAAAGTTCTATTTGGCAAGAACAGACCACGGAGATAGGGAGTTTCGTGCTGAGGAGGACTACTGGGTCGTTTCTATGGAGTGGATGGATAGCCTTGGTGTGCGTCTTATCAATACCTCTTTGGGTTACTCTAATGGGTTTGATGACCCCAAAGACAATTACCAACCCGCGCAGATGGACGGCAAGACGAGTGTGGTAAGCAAGGCAGTACAAATCGGAGCAGAAGAAAAAGGTTTGCTCATTATTGTTTCAGCAGGAAATGAAGGGAATGGAGCTTGGGAAGTTGTTTCTGCTCCTGCGGATGCCCAAGGCGCACTTTCTGTGGGTGCAACTGAGCGAAACGGACTCAAATCATATTATAGTAGCATAGGACCTGAAAAACTCTCTTATAACAAGCCTAATGTATCCTGTATTGTACAGATTTCGGCAGGAACATCTTTCTCTGCCCCTGTGATTACGGGGTTTGCGGCTTGTCTGATGCAGAAAAACCCCAAAATAAGCAGTAAAGAAATTTTTAATATCATAGAAAAATCTGCCTCTTTATTCCCGTATGCCAATAATTACATAGGATATGGTACACCCAAAGCCTCGATAGCTCTCAAAATAATGAATGGAGATAATAAAATAGCACTCAAAGACAAAAAAGAAATCAAGGTCA